>JAUVDU010000268.1 GCA_030595135.1 Deltaproteobacteria bacterium
GTAATCGACATGATTTAAAACTCCCTAATAAATCTGACTCTTAAAGTCTTCTTCAATAATTAGTATGTTTTCCCAACCAAACATAACGCCAGTTAGGCTTCTTGATTTTGCTCTTTCTGCTCTTTTATCGCGTTTAATACCAGTACTGCCGAACGTGTAACCGCACTCAAAACATTGACAAATCCACCCGGTACTGCATTCATGGTTCCAAGCAGGGTTGCTCGCATAACATCTTTACTGGGTAATTCAGCCAACCGTTTAAGGGTATCAATGTCAAGATAGTTGCCGTCAAGAACACCACCCATAACTTCGAGGGCATCCTCTTTCTTGGCAAACTCGACTAATACTTTTGCCGCGGCCGCAGGATCTCCGTAAACCAGAGCCAAAGCGCTGGGTCCTTTCAGAAGATCTACCAGGGCTTCATTACCGGTTGCTTTGGCGGCTATTCGGGCTAAAGTGTTTTTAACAACTCGATATTCCGTCTCTTTTTCCCGTAACTGGCTTCTTAAGGCAGTAATCTTTTCGACATCTAATCCGCGATAATCGGTCAGAAAAGCAGCTTGCGCATCACTGAATTTCGCTGTCAGCCCATCAATCTGGGTCTGCTTTTCCGCTCTATTCACCTTTTTTCACCTCCTTGTTTAAAAAAAATTGTCAAAAGGCAAATGAGCTCATACTAATATCAGACTTCCGGTAAAAACCAATAAGTCAGACGGCCTCGGCGGGATCTTATCTCCTGATAATTCAGGCTACCCACGGTCTTCAGCTCATAAATCCTAATGAATGACGCCTTCTTTATAAACTTTTTTGAAAATTCTTAAGTTTATTAAGAGTATGTCAATAATTAACTTTGATAAAATGTAATTTTATCTACAGACTGTTTACGTCTATTCTGATCCCCGGACCCATGGTCGAGGAAAGCGTAAACCCACGCATATAGTTACCTTTACTTGAAGCTGGCTTCAAACGATTCAAGGTCTCGATCAGCGTTGTAATATTTTCCTGCAATTTTTCGGCGGAAAAGGAAATACGACCAACCGGAGCATGAACAATGCCCGCCTTCTCTACCCGAAAATCAACCTTACCGGCTTTAATTTCCTTAACCGCACGAGCCACTTCAAAAGTCACGGTCCCAACTTTGGGATTCGGCATTAGACCTCGAGGCCCAAGAACACGACCAAGTTTACCAACCACGCCCATCATATCGGGAGTCGCTACGGCTTTGTCAAAATCGAGCCAGCCATCAGTGATCTTCTTGGCTAATTCATCTCCGCCAACAAAATCAGCTCCGGCATCACGAGCTTCAAGCTCTTTTTCACCCTTGGCGAAAACGACAACCCGAGCACTCTTGCCGGTACCATGGGGTAAAACCACCGCCCCGCGAACCATCTGATCCGCATGCCGGGGATCAACTCCCAGACGAACCGCGACATCAACACCCTCGTCAAATTTTTTCGATGCAAACGATTTCAGCAATTCCACCGCTTCAACTAAAGAATATTTCTTCTCAGAATCGACTTTGGCCCGATTAGCGAGATAATTCTTTCCATTTTTAGCCATTCTTCCCTCACAAGTTCTTATTCTACAACGATGCCCATACTCCGCGCAGTCCCGGCAATAATGAGACTGGCTGCATCAATATCGTTAGCGTTCAAATCAACCATCTTGAGCTCGGCAATTTCCTTAACCTGGGCTTGAGTCACAGTTCCAACTTTAGTTTTATTTGGAACACCGGAACCTTTTTCAATTTTCGCCGCCTTCTTCAACAAAACCGCCGCAGGTGGTGTTTTAGTAATAAAACTAAAGCTACGATCAGCGTAGACCGATATGACTACGGGAATAATCATTCCCTGTTGACTATCAGTCTTGGCGTTAAAGGACTTACAAAACTCCATGATATTAACGCCATGCTGTCCCAAGGCCGGGCCTACCGGTGGCGAGGGGTTAGCTTGTCCGGCCGGTATCTGCAGTTTGATCAGACCTACAATTTTTTTTGCCATCCTTAATTCTCCTGCAATCCCTGTCAAGCAAACAGTTATCTGCTGTCTGCCACCAGTGGATTATATTGTTATCTTTTCGAATTTTTTGAAATAATATCAACTTATCTTTTCAAGTTGACCGTACTCAATTTCTATCGGCGTCGGCCGACCAAAAATACTAACGAGAACACGAACCTTACCTTTTTCGAGATTGACTTCATCAACGGTGCCGGTAAAATTGGCAAAAGGCCCTTCCAGAACCCTGACATTCTCACCCTCATCAAAGAGAACTTTGGGCTGCGGCCGCATTTCACCTTCAGCTATGCGATCAAGGAGGCTGTTCGCCTCTTTTTCTGAAATCGATCTGGTCGCTGCAACCCGCTCACCACCACCAACAAAACCAGTAACTTTAGCGGTACCTTTGACCAAGTGCCAAGTTTCTTCGGTCATCTCCATTTTCACTAGGACATAACCGGGGAAAAACTTTCTTTGTGAAGTACGACGCTTACCCTTGACCATATCCACAACCTGTTCGGTTGGAACCACAACCTCCTCGAACATATCTTCGAGTCCGTAGCGTCTGATTCTCTCCTCCAAGGTCAGTTTAACTCTATTTTCGTAGCCGGAGTAAGCATGTATCACATACCATTTCATCGCCATAACTTACCCTGTCAACCCTCTTACTTTCATATTTTTATTGGTTGTCAACTTAAACCGAAAGAATCAACTTAACCAGTTTAGACAATCCCAGATCAACAATTCCGAGATAAAGAGAGATAACCAAAACCACAAGAAGTACAACCCAAGTAAGACCGATCGTAGCCTTACGTCCAGGCCATGTAACCTTCTTCATTTCACCTTTTGAGTCTTTAAGGTATTGACTCAATTCGGCAATATTCTCTTTTATAGCCGCCAAGATTCGGCCTCCCACATTTCACTGTTTATCATAAAATTTATTTTGCTGGCAGGCCAGGAGGGATTCGAACCCCCAACACCCGGATTTGGAGTCCGGTGCTCTAGCCATTAGAGCTACTGGCCTACAATCGTGCATCTATTGCAATAAAAAATCAAGTTCTCAATAAAAGAAGCTACTTAGTCTCTTTATGAGGGGTATGGGTCTGACAAAAACGGCAATATTTTTTGAACTCCAGCTTATCAGGGGTATTTTTTTTATTTTTCTTCGTTGTATAATTTCTTCTTTTACACTGCCCGCAAGCAAGTATCACTTTATCTCTCATAGCTATTTTACAACCTAGCCTTTCATATGTCTGAAGAATTATCTATAAAACAGACCGAAGCCAGATCAGGATTTCTCTTCACCCTTCCCTGGCTTCGTCTAATAAACTATCTACTTAAACAGCGTATCGCTATTCAATAACTTCGCTGACAACGCCAGCACCAACCGTGCGGCCGCCTTCACGAATCGCGAAACGCAACTCTTTTTCCATGGCAATCGGGGTAATCAGTTCACCAACAACCGTAATATTATCACCCGGCATTACCATCTCGACACCTTCCGGAAGTTCAACCGTACCTGTAACATCGGTTGTCCGAAAATAGAACTGAGGACGGTAACCTTTAAAGAACGGAGTGTGACGACCGCCCTCTTCTTTGGTCAGAATGTAGACCTCGGCTTTAAACTTGGTATGCGGAGTAATGCTG
>JAUVDU010000296.1 GCA_030595135.1 Deltaproteobacteria bacterium
ACCAGTTTTATCGTATAGATCGACTCCTTCTTCAATTTGATCGCCAACAACGTGGCGATAATCGTCGAGATCATCAAGGGCAGAATAATCTTGTAATCATTGGTCATTTCAAAAATGATCAGGATTGCCGTGATCGGCGCATGGGTCGCACCGGCCACAACCGCCCCCATGCCGACCATGGCATAGGCCCCGGAGGAGGCCGACATAGTCGGCATCAACTTATGAACCAAAGCGCCAAAGAAACCACCGGTCATAGTCCCGATAAAAAGGGATGGCGCAAAAATTCCGCCGGAGCCCCCCGAACCAAGACTTAAACTGGTCGCTATAATCTTGGCGAAAACCAGACCCAGCATCAGCACCCACGAAAGCTGTCCGAGCAGAGCCAGATTCATGCTGTTGTAGCCCACCCCATAGACCCCCGGAGCCAGAAGTCCGAAACAACCAAGCAAAAAGCCTCCGATAACGGTTTTAACAACTCCCGGAAGTTTGAGATGATCATCAAAAAATCTTCAGAAAAACATAAGACCTGAGTAAAAAGCAGAGCTACCAGACCCGACAGCAACCCTAAAATGGCATAAGGAATCAGTTCGAAAGGACTGACCAGATGATAAGCCGGCACCTCGAAAGCCGGAAAATTGCCAAGAAAATGACGGGAGACCACAGTCGCCATCACCGACGAGATAACAATCGGGCTGAACTGGGCGACGCCGAAATCAGCCAGGATAATCTCGACACTGAAAAGGGCTCCGGCCATCGGCGCATTAAAAGCGGCAGCGATACCTGCCGCCGCGCCACAGGCAACAAAAACCTTAGTTCTCTGAGCATTGACTTTAAGAAACTGCCCCACCGTCGAACCAATTGAAGAGCCAATCTGAATGACCGGCCCTTCGCGGCCGACTGAGCCGCCCGACGCGATACAGATCGATGAAGCAAAGAGCTTGGCCACAGCCACCCGAGGACGAATCCGACCATCACGTAAAGCTATCGCTTCCATTACTTCCGGCACCCCGTGACCTTTGGCTTCAGGAGCAAAAAAGTAGACAATCAAGCCGACTAAAAAAGCGCCACCGGTAGGTATAACAATTTTCAGATAAAAAGGAACCTGTTTAAGGTATTCAAGATCAAGATTACCAGTACCCCAGAAAAGCTGGCTGAAAAATTTAATCAGATATTGAATACCAACGGCACCAAGACCACCCAGAACTCCGATGATAACGGCAACAATCACCATAAAGATATGTTCCGTAGAACGGAACTGGGCCATCGATTCATTAAAAATAGTAATTAATTTTTTATACACGTAAGAACCAACCCATTTTTATCAGAAGACTATCCGATTATTTTTAAATTCACTAATCATAACAAGTATTTTACGCCAGTTGGAAACATCAACTCCACAGGCATATTTGTCGTTACGAAACCAGGTCAACTGACGTTTGGCGTAACGACGGGTGGCCTGTTTGATGTCGGCAACCGCTTGACCCAAGGGAATACGACCCGCAAGATAGTCGTTTATCTGCCGGTAACCGATACTCTTTAAAGGTTTCAGGTCAGCGTCGAAACCTTTTTCAAGCAGCCCTTTGACCTCATCAACTAACCCCTTTTCCAACATGACCTCAACCCGTTGATTAATCCGTTGATAGAGCTGTTCCCGCTCAAGATCAAGGAAAATATGCAGAAATCGATAACGCGGGTTCAGAAAGCGATGCTGATCCTGAAAATAGGCCAAACTCTTGCCCGTGCTCAAAATCGTCTCTAAGGCCCGCAAGACCCGGGTTCGATCCCGTGGCGCCAAACGGGCCGCCATCGGTGCATCATAGCGGGCAAGTTCAACATGTAAGGACTCGCTGCCCTCCCGAGCCAGACGACCCTCCAGTTCAGCCCGAACCCCGGCGTCAATGTCGGGCATTGGACAAAGGCCAAAAAGCAGAGCCCGAAGATAGAGACCGGTTCCGCCAACCACCAGAGGCAGACGCCCCCGGGAACCGATTTCGGCAATCACGGCATCGGCCCGAACCTGGAAATCGGTCGCATTAAAAGGCTGATCAGGGTCAAGGATATCGAAGAGATGGTGCGGCACCAAACTTCGTTCCTCAAGATCCGGTTTGGCCGTACCGATATCAAGGTAACGATAGACCTGCAAAGAATCCCCGTTGACGATCTCGGCCCGGCACTCTCGCGCCACTTCCAGTGCAACCGCACTCTTGCCAACCGCGGTCGGCCCGGAGAGCAAAACTATTTCCGGTAGCCGGGAATGATTTTCCACGATTCTAAGCACCTATAAAATCTAATAATCCAACCACTCAATCTCTACTTCGCTGCCGGCCCGAGCGCCCTCGGTACCCCCTGGCTGCATCACCAGACAGTTACCCAGAACCATCGAATTAAGAATACCGGAGCCCTGAGCCCCGGTTAGTTTTACCGTCAAGCGCCCATCTTTATCGCGCTCGGCAACGCCGCGCGCATAATGACGCCGGTTACCGGGAGTCGACATATCTTCTGTAACAACCGCCCTCTCTTTAGACAAAAGGAGATCGGAATCAGACCAGCCCGCCAGTTTTTTCATCAGCGGGCGCACAAACTGTTCAAAAGAGACCATGGTTGAAACCGGGTTACCCGGCAGGCCGATTACGGGTTTTTCATTTACCAAGCTATATAGAAGCGGTTTCCCGGGCTTCATCCGTATCTGCCAGAAACGAATTTGGGCCTGCGGCAGATCCCGAATTACATCCTGCAAAAAATCGTAATCCCCCATTGAAACCCCGCCTGAAGTCAAAACCAGATCGTTACCGGCTACGGCCTCAAACAGAGCTTGCCGAATAACTGCCGGTTCGTCCCGGGTAATCGGAAAAATCTGGGGCACTCCTCCGGCCTGCTGAACCAGAGCCGCCATCGAAAAACTATTACTATTACGAATCTGCCCCGGCCCGGGCTCCTGATGAAAATCAACAATCTCATCGCCGGTCGCCAGCACCGCCACCCGAGGCTTTCGCACGACAGCAACATACGGCATCCCGACCGCCGCCAGCATGCCGACCGCCGCCGGTGTAATCCGACTCCCGATCTTAAGCACGGTTTCACCTTTTCTCACATCTTCGCCAGCCCGCCGAATATCATTACCCAAACGCACCGAATCGTACAAAATAATCGCCTCATCAAGTTCGTCAACCAACTCCCGACGAACCACCGCATCAACTCCGGCTGGTAACGGAGCTCCGGTCATAATCCGTACCGCCTGACCGGCTTCGAGCTGGCCCGACCAGAGAGAACCAGCCGGAATATCAGCAATCACCGGCATCCGCAAGGATTTAGAGCGAGCCGCATCACTATCGACAGCCCGCAAACCATAACCATCCATAGCCGAATTATCCTGGGGCGGAATATCACGATCGGCAATAACTTCTTCACCAAGAATCCGCCCCAAAGAGGCCAG
>JAUVDU010000207.1 GCA_030595135.1 Deltaproteobacteria bacterium
ATAATCGAAGTATATAATATCGTACCGTCTAGAAATTCTTTATCAGAATAACCTAGAATTTCAGCAACATTCGCAGAGACATATTCCACTGGCCAGTTTTCAGTGTTTTCCAGGTAAATGTAATGACCGGCCCCTGTATGAACATATCACGTTCACGTTGCAAGTCGTGTGTGCGCTTCTTCACTCTTTCTTCAAGTTTGTCAAAGGATTCTTGTAATTCTAATTTTGTTTTTTTGAGGGCAATTACTGTAGGAATCCATTTCCAGAAGCCAATGCTTAATAATAAAAACCCAACCAAGTAGCCGACCACTTTTTCCAGAAATGCCTGAATCTCAGTGTGCCCAATAACAACGTACTTGCCGAGGCTGGGGAAATTATCGGTGATATCAATAAGCATACCGAATAGAATCAGACCAAAACCGGACATGATAAAAAGCCATCCTTGCTGTTTGCCAATGTTCTCCTTGCGGCCAACCCACCAAAGATAAAAAAAGATAACAACAACAACAATCGCCCGAATGCTTTCAAGTAAAAAATCTGACATTTTTTTTCTCTATGTTTGATTACTATTTATATTTTGTTGCTGAAAAAATTATCCTTAAAGCTTCGGGCTGGCTTAAACTGCGAATGGCGGTGATGAAATTATTATAGTGCGGACTTTTTGGGTTGATCACTCCTCGTTGCAGTTCAATCCGGCGCACGTAAATCAGGTTTTTTTGGTTCTTATCAAGTTCATAGTCAACGTGCCATTGTAGTTGCGGCAGGTTTTCATGGCCGGTTGTCGGCAAATTGATGATTTGATAGTTGTCAGGGAGGTTTAGTGTGGTTTGGTCGATAATGGTCAGGTTGTTAGTGATGACCAAAGGTTGTTGTCGGCTTTTTAGTAATGACTGGTAGGGATGCGGGAAATCCGCTGTTTTTAGCGGCAACAGGAAATTAGAAGTTTTATCGGCCGGGAGTGTGAAAAGATTTTTTATTTTGAAATTGGAGGTAAAGACCAGATCCTGTTGATCATCTTTGAGTCCTTTGATGGTTAGCGGGCTTAAAGATGAAGCTTGCGGGTTGATTTGGTGAAGGAGTTGAGATGTGGCAATTTCTCTTTCCGGGGGTGAAAGATCTCGCCATTGGGCTCGCCAAGAGGTGGCGGCACTGCCTTTAAGGGTGAGTTTGAGTTGACCCATGCTGTCAGGCAATTGATCCGCGCTCAAGGTGAGTTCGGTTTTGATCAAGGCGGGTTCCCGATCTTTTACCTGAACCAGCTTCCCTTTTTCAAGATCGAGAGCCCAGTGGCCGTCAAAACCGGTGATGCCGGGAGCCGGTTTACTGGTTGAAAAGCGGAAGAACTCTCCGGCGCTCTCGACCAGCGCCGTATCCCACCAGCCGGGGTAGGGGAGATCAGCAAATTTTTTCAGAAAATGGTGTTGGCGGTTGACCATCAGAATGCGGGCTTTCTTTTGATAGAGGCGTAATTGATCGGCAAAAGCTAAAGCCATATCACAACTTTGGCCATATCCCAGGTTTTTGGTTTCGATCGGACTCTGGATTTTGAAATTAGTCTCCTGAAAGGATATCGTGTAGGTTGTCAGGTCGCGCATTTTGCGAAACAGTTGGTGGCTGATCGGGTTTGTCGCCGAGACGGACTCTTTGAGTTGGGGCCAAAACAGTGCTTCATTTTTATCCGTTGTCGCTTCTGTGAAAAAATTGTTAAAAAAATCAGCGACTTGACGCCAGTTGTTAAAGCTGCTGACGAGCAGGCAAAACCCCTGTTCAGCTAACGGCGCGGCCCATCTTTCCGGGGTTAAGGCGGGAATATTCACTCCCCGCCAGTGATAGCGGGTTTGCTTGTTTTCTGTTTTCTCCTGTTTGAATTCAAGATTCAAGTTGTGTGGGGCTCGGTATTGCAGGGTTAACGAAGTTGGACAATCGATGATGATCTCTTTGTCGATAATCGGATCGTAGAGGCGGAAATACTCTTTACACCAGAAGCCGGTTTCAGCTTTCATTTCGAGCTCTATTTCAATCTCGCTGCCGGGTTCTACGGCGGGCAGGCTGACGACCAACTGACGGCTTTGTGAGTAGAGCGAGACCTCACTGTTCCAGGGGGCCGGAATGTCATGAATCTCTTCAGGTTTGGCTTGGACAACCTCATTTTCAGCGGTTGTCGTTTGGCTTTTAAGCAACTTGACACTCTGCCGGGCCTGGTTATAGGTAAAGTTAAAGTCGGCGTGTTCTTTTTTGCCTTTATAAGTCAGAATGCGGCGTTTGATGTAGAGATGTAACTTGTAAGAACCGTTAGCCTCCACCGTGTAGTGTTTTTTTATCTTCAGATTGACCGCATCAGCTCCGGCCGAGAGTGATGTCGCTGTCGCCGGAGCATCGGTTGCAGCGGCGGTAACCGGCCGTCCCCACAAGAGCAAGGCCGAACAGATAATCAGAGCCCAGACTAAAACCGGCAAAATTTTTGTTTTTCTTAAAATATATTTTGTTGCAATCATCTTTTTCTTATTCCTTTGCAGTAATGTCCTACCACTCAATTTCTATCGGGGTGAGTGATCTTTTTTGGTTACGGTTTTGCAGGCCGGTCAATAATTGATAATATTGAGGCTCAACTTCGGTTTTTTTCAGGGTGAAGCGGCGTTCGATGAGCAGTTTGTCGGGCTTTTCTTGAGTAAACTTTATAGTTTGAGAGAAGACTTCATTGTCGATTACAGTTTCTTTTGGCAGCTTGAGCGTTTTCGGTGCTTTGCTGAAGCTTAGATGTTCACGCAAGATCGTCGTATAAGTGTAGCCAAGTTTGAGGGGGTAGCGGCGCGTTGTCATATTAGCCCGTTGCAGAATCCAGCGGTCGAGTAAGCCCGGTTTTTCCATGCAAGCCAGAGGTTGTAAAAGTCCGGCTGTGGGAGTTTTTTCCGAATGGAGTAATGCCGTGACCATAAAATCTCCTGAAAAAGTAAAGTATACGCTGCGGTCGGCGGGATCGGACCAGTTTAGAGCAAAGAGTTCAAGGCCGCTGTATTGACTTAAAAAAAGTCGTTTCAGGAAGTTCTCCTGCTCTTTGCGGCTCTGATTCATCATGATCGAACGCATCATGGTATCGTTAAATCCGGTGCAGCTTACGGTTATGGTTCCGCCAAGTTCTCCCGTCGGGGAGAGTTCATCAATAATTTCCAAAATAAAGCTCTTCTCTTCCGGGGGTACCGGCGGCGTTAAAGCCAGGTTGCCATTTTGCGAGTCGGCAATCAGATAGGAGCACTCTCTCTCATAATCGGGCAGAAACTGACGACTGGTTTCCGAAGTCGGGTCAAGAAAATGCAGAGCGTTACCGTCATCATCAAGTACGGCAACAATCGCGTGATTAAAATAGGGTAGGGGGATCTCTATATCCAGTTTGTCGCCGACGCGAATAAGCACGGCGGCAGCGTTGAAACCGGCCAGGCGCAGCATACTGACGAGCAGAGCGGCTTTATCGCGGCAGACCCCGTGCCGACGTTCAAACGTGAGATTAACGTCGTGGGGCTCAAAACCGGGGCGCTCACTTTCACCGCTGACGCCGAGATAGCGGATCTGGCGGGCGACGTAGTAGAAGAAGCTGGCCATTTTTTCGTCGGGGTTGCTTTTTCCATCGATCAGTTCACCAACCTTTTTTTTCAGCTCTTCCCCCGGAGCCAGTTTTTTGGCAACCAGGCTATCATACCAAGCGGCAATCGTCGGCCAGTCGGGCAGGGTTGAGTAGAGCAGACGCATTGCCACCCGGCGAAACAAGGGCATTTGTGGTTCGGGAACGATTTGCGGAACCCGGTTGAAAGTCCACGAGCGGATGGTTTTCGGCCGTTTCCCCGGAAGCCGGCTCTCGCGAAAAGTGACGCACTTCTTAACTTCATCCTTGATCAACCATTTGAGCCGGGTTTCGGCTGGAGTTGTCACCGTAAAAATGTAGGAGTGGATGGGGATATCATATTGACCGAGGATCGAACCATAGATCTGGTCGGCAATGATGGCCTTAAATTGTCGTTGATTGAGGCGATAGTGAATAGTGTCTCCTATCTCAAGTCCCGGTAAAAAAACCTTTACGACTTTTTGCAGGGGATTATAGATATTGCTGCGGCTGTTGCCGGCGGCTGCCTCTTCGTGGCTATGGGCAGCGATATCTACGCTCCGACGCTTACCGGCTCGGATAATATCGCAAAATTCAATCTCCAATCGGCCATAGGCTTTATTGATATGAAAACTCAAAACTTCGTGATTGCGTTTGCCCTCTTCATCAAGTATCGTAATGTAGACGTCATCCTGACTCTCTTTTGAGCCATCGGCGTGGTATTCAAGATGTTCGATCTCTTGGGCCAGTACCGCATGGGCATAAGGATAGGTTGAACGATTGATCTGTTCTATAAAAGGCGGAATTTCAGTTTCAGGTAAGC
>JAUVDU010000139.1 GCA_030595135.1 Deltaproteobacteria bacterium
AGAATGGCAACTTGGTTGGTGGTCTATATGGGGTTTCTCTGGGGCGTTGTTTCTTTGGTGAGTCGATGTTTTCGCTGGTCGATCATGCCTCCAAGGCGGCGCTGGTCGATCTCGTCGCTTTTGCCCGGCGCTGCAATTTTCATTTTATTGACAATCAGTTTTTAACCCCGCATCTCAAACAGTTTGGTGTGCGAGAGATCAGTCGCCGGGAATATCTCAAACGTTTAGAGAGAGCCTTGCATAAGCCGACGTTGAAAAAGTGCTGGTATGATCTGTAAAGCACTTATTTGCGGGCAATCTTCGCATTAGGTTTGCAAATATCGGTAAATAATCGTATTGTTCGAATGATTAACAAATTGTAATAAAGGAGATTATATGGCACAGAAACCGGGAAATCTTATTTATGGCCTGGATGATCGGCCGCCGTTGGTGATTACTTTTTTTCTGGCGATGCAGCATATCAGTGTGATTGTGATCGGTTTTCTTTTTCCGGTTATTATCGTCAGGGAGATTGGCGGCAGCATGCACGATTCCGTGCGTTTTGTCTCGGCTTCAATGCTGGCCGGCGGGATTGCCGTAATTATTCAGTCACTCAGAAAAGGTCCGGCTGGTTCAGGATTTCTCTGCCCTGAGGTTTGTGGTCCTTCATATCTGGCGGCCTCAATGCTGGCCGCCAAGACCGGTGGACTCTCTTTAGTCTTTGGCATGACTTTGGTTGCTTCTCTGTTTGAGGGTATACTCTCAAAAATTATGCGACATTTAAGGGTGTTGTTTCCCGCCGAGGTAACCGGCATGATTGTTATGATGGTCGGGTTGACTGTCATAAAGGTGGCCAGTAAAAACTTTTTTGGCATGGGTGGGGCTGAAACCAGCATCTCTCTGCCCGCTTTTTTTACCGGTCTCCTGACTCTGGCGACGATGATCGGGCTCAATATTTGGGGCAAAGGTAAAGCCAAACTTTTCTGTGCCCTCATCGGCATGATGGTTGGTTATATTCTGGCCGCCTTTTTCGGAATTATTGACTTCTCAAAACTCGGTGCTGAGTTTGCGGTGCCATTTTTTGCCACGCCTTTTGCCGGCCATCCGGGATGGTCTTTTAATGTCGCCCTGATTGCTCCCTTTTTGGTGGCGGTTCTCTGCTCAACCTTAAAGACGGTCGGCGACCTCACTACCTGTCAGCGGATCAATGACGCTAAATGGAAGAGGCCGGATATGGACAATATCAGCCGGGGGATTCTGGCTGATGGTTGTGGAGCTTTTGTCGCGGGTCTTGCCGGTGGCTTCGGACAGTCTACATCGTCCAGTAATATTGGTCTTTCCATCGGCACCGGGGCGACCAGCCGGGTTATTGCTAAATGGATTGGAGTTATACTGATAGTGCTCTCATTTTTCCCCAAATCCTCTGTTGTTTTTGCGATAATGCCTCAGCCGGTGTTGGGGGCGACCCTGCTTTTTGCTTTAAGTTTTATGGTTGTGGCCGGTATTCAGATTATTATGTCCCGAATGATAGACGGCCGCAAGACTTTTGTTGTCGGTCTTTCTATTATTTTTGGCTTGAGTGTTGATATTGTGCCTGGGATCTACAGTCAAGCTCCGGCGTGGCTGGCTCCGGTGGTGAGCTCTTCTCTGGCTGCTTCGACGATTATGGCACTTATTCTCAACCTTCTCTTTCGCCTCGGCATTGCTCAGAGTGCTACCTTGAAACTTGAACCTGGAACCAGCTTTGCCGATGCTGTGTTCAATTTTATGGAACAGCAGGGTGGACTTTGGGGAGCGCGTCACGAGGTGATCCATAAAGCGGCGTCCGCCATGAGTGAATCGATGGAGGCGGTTATTGTTCTCAACGGCATTGAGACGCCAGTGGAGATGACGGCCCGTTTTGATGAATTTAACCTTGATATTGCGGTAACCTATCAGGGGACTCCCTTGGTTCGCGCCCAAGCTCTCCCCTCAATTGAAGATATGGTGGACGAGAAAAAGTGTGCCGAGATGTCGATGTTTATGGTGCAGAAATATAGCGATCGTTGTGTGATTGAGGAAAAAGGCGGCAGTAATATTTTGAAACTACACTTCGCTCATTAAGCGAATTTTCTGTTACACGTTTTCCGCGAAGCCGGAAGCAAAAATGCGGTATCCTTACTATGGATGCCGCATTTTTGCTTCCGGCTTTTTTGTAGTTTTATAGTTAGTTATTGCCATTCTTGGTAATTACTCCAGATTTTTCAGGATTTATTGTAATTTTGACTTGCATATTTCTGCCGGTAATCGTATAAGCCCGCGACACAATTAACGTTGAAAAGTGTAAAAGTAAAGTATTTTACCAGGAGGAAAAATTGGTCAAGAGAGTAGTAATTATCACAATCGCCTTATTGATAGCGATTGTGTCCGGTTCAGCATTAGCAGCAGATATTAAGATAAAAGGTGATTTTAATAATCGCTTTACCATATACAACAACCATAATGATTGGTTTCAGGCTGAGAAAGGGGTTTTGGGAGACGGGAACTCGTCGGAGAGTTGGGGTGAAGCCAAGTACCGGATGTGGTTTAATGCGGCAACTAACGATGACAAAGTTAAAGGTGTTTGGGCCTGGGAGGTCGGGTCGTTGGAGTATGGTCTCTCCGGCGACATTGGCAGAGGTGTGGGCGGGAGCTACTCCGGTGATGCCATCAACCTTGAAACCCGTTGGCTTTATACCGATTTTCAGTTGCCGTGGTTTACTGATAAAGCTCGGATTCGTATGGGATTGCAGCCTTTTACGGTGAATAAATATCTCTGGTCGGAAACAATTATGGGCGTGACTTCTGATATTGCTTTAGGCCCGGTTAATCTGAATCTCTCTTGGTTGCGGCCTTATCGGGATCCGGTAACAGATGATGATGATGACGATGTCGAAGATCTAGATGCTTTCTATGCGCGGGTAAATTTCAAGCCTGTCGATGGGATTAAAGTTGGGGTTTTTGGGCTTTATATGACAGGTGACCCGGATCACAGTGACCCCGCCCATTATATGACGATTACTTCGCAGAATTATGAAGTCAAAAAATTTAAAAACAGTACCGACCTTGATCTCTATGTTTTTGGTGTTGACGGTAAAGCAGTACTTGGTGACCTCTTTGTCAACTGGGATCTGATGTACCAGGACGGTAGCGTTGATGATGCCAATTTTAAAGAGTCGTATAATGGTTGGGATTACAACAAGGGCCGGGTTAACGAAGATTTCGATATAAGTGCTTGGCTGGCCCATGTTGATATCGGCTACAAGATCAACAAAATGAAGTTTACCTACACCTTCTGGTACGCTTCCGGTGACGATGACGGCAGCGATAGTGATTTTGATGCCTTCATGGCGGTCGATATTGATTGTAAAGCAAATATGACTATCTTTAAAGCGATGTATACTGAGGATGACTATTTTACGGAAAAAGATTATCTGCTCGATAAAGGTTTTATCATGAATAAGCTGACTTTTGATTATAAAGCCAGCAAAAAACTCTCTTTAGGGACGGCCGCTATGTATATGTGGACAGCTGAAGATATTGTCTACGTAGATGATAATGGTAAGCAGAGAAAAGAGGATGAAGTCGGGTTTGAGATCAATGCCTACTTGAAATACAAAATTTATGATAATCTTGAATTTGCAATTAATGCCGGTTATCTTTTCAGCGGTGACGCTATGGATTTTTGGGAAGTCGATCAGCGTGACGGCAGCAGCGATGAAGATATTTTTACATCTACCTGCCGAGTCCGCTACAAATTCTGATGGCGTCGTAAAAAGTTCCGATCTCCTGCGGCGTTGTGGTTTTTCAGACACTCGACATACTATTTGTATAGTCTCGCTCCTGAAAAACCACAACGCCTTGTATATCGAAATTTTTACTTAGCCATCCAAGATGTACTCAACTCTGCCGCAAGGCGGGGACTGGGTTTTACGGGATTACTGGTTATTAATAACTCACGTAGTGTCAAACCATAATGCAAACCAGAGGTGTCCGGTAGCCTGTCCCCCTCGAAGTGGGCGAAGCGATCTTCACTCTAATTTCAGTTGCTTAATAGGGTTGCGGGTGAAGCCCGCATCAGGAGAGATAAAATGAAAATGAATCTAATTCGGATTTCAAGCCTTTTTTTAGGAATGTTGATGTTGTCTGCTTTTATCTGTTCAAGCCCGGCTACGGCCCAATCTCGCACTCCGGTGATAATCTTTCATGCCGGTAGTTTGACGGTGCCGTTGGCGGCGATGGAGAAAGCTTTTGAGGCGGCCCATCCCGATATCGACATTTTGCGTGAGGGTGGCGGCAGTCGCAAATGTGCCCGTAAGATTTCTGATCTGCATAAAGATTGCGATATAATGGCTTCGGCCGATTTTTCGGTGATCGACCGGATGCTGATTCCGGATTACGCCTCCTGGAATGTCCGATTTGCGACTAATCAGATGGTTCTTTGCTACACCGATAGCAGTGCTTTTGCGAAAGAGGTTGCTCCTGAAACCTGGACTGATATTCTAGGTCGTAAAGGGGTGGTTTGGGGGCACTCCGATCCCAATCTCGATCCTTGTGGTTATCGCGCTTTGATGGTGCTGCAGTTGGCTGAAAAAGCTTTTACTCAGCCGGGACTCTACGACCGCCTGCTGGCTAATCGGCCGTTGGCCAATGTTCGCCCCAAAGCCGTAGAGTTGGTGGCGATGCTCGAAAGCGGAGTGATGGATTATGCCTGGGAATACCTTTCAGTAGCGGTTCAGCATAAGCTTAAATTTTTGACGCTACCACAAGAGATCAATCTTAGCAGCTATGCTCAGGAATCTTTTTATAAACAGGCTCGTGTCGCGGTTAGCGGCAAGAAACCGGGTGAGACAATTGAGCTTCAAGGTAAATCGATCACTTATGGCGTGACCCTGCTCGATCAGGCTCCGAACCGGAAGGCGGCCATCATGTTTCTTGACTATATGCTCAATCCCGAGGGTGGCTTGAAAATCTTGGCTGAGATGGGCCAGCCCCCGATCGCCCCGGCCCGGGTCGCCGGTCAGGAAATGCTTACGAAATTGCCGTCGGAGTTGCAAAAAATGGTCACAGTTGATAAATAGCAACTTATGCGTAAAGAATCTTTTCTCTGGCTGGCTCTGGCAAGCAGCTTTATAGTTTTACTTTTTATTACATTCCCGCTTTTGCGGATGATCTCGGCTCCCTCTTTGGCGTCACTCTGGGAGACGATTCGCGATCCTGATGTCTATCGTTCGATCTGGCTCAGTCTCTACACGGGGATCAGTGCGGCTCTTATCTGTTTCGTTTTTGGTACCCCTCTGGCCTATCTTTTGGCCCGCAGTGAATTTCGCGGTAAAAAACTGGTTGAGGCGATTGTCGATCTGCCGATTGTGATCCCGCATCCGGTAGTCGGTATTGCTCTTCTCGGTCTGGTTGGAAAAAACTTCTGGCTTGGCCGGGTGATGCAGGATTTGGGGATTCGCATTGTCGGCAGTCCGACCGGTATCATCATGGTTATGACTTTTGTCGGCCTGCCC
>JAUVDU010000020.1 GCA_030595135.1 Deltaproteobacteria bacterium
CCGGTAGACCCCGCTCCGACCCGGATTCTCTTCCCGAAGATCTTTTTGGGTAACCAGAAAGATAAGCCGGTCACCGGCCAGAGCTTCATCAACCGCCTTGATCGAAGCCTCCCGGCCGACAAAAAGAGGCATAATCATAAAGGGAAAAACAACCACGTCACGAACCGGCAACAAAGGCAGTTCATCCGGTAAAACAAGTTCTTCACCCTCTCCATTGCCGCCGTCTGAATCTTCCTCTTCACCCTCTTCGATAATGGCCAGAGCCTCTTCAAGCTCGATCTCTTCACCTAAATCTTCAAGCTCAATTTTGGCGGTTTCCTCTGGGCCTTCAGGCTGATCATCGTTGCCCTCGTCAACCGACTCATCCTCAGTTTTATCTTCAGATCCAGTTTCAATATCAGTTCCACTTTCATCTTCAGACAAAGGAAGATCTTTCTCTTGCTTCTTTTTTTCGTCACTCACCAGTCAACCTCCAGGTTGGATATATAAACTATAATTTATAATATTCTCGTAAACGCTCTGACAGCTCTTTTGTCAGTTCGAAGACCCGGATGGCCCGAGCCGGGGTCAACGATCCGGCCCCACAGCTGGGGGAGACAAAACTGCGCTCTAAAATGCTTTTGAGCGGTATTTCAGGACTACTTAAACGCTCCATTTGAGCCGTGAGCAAAGCAAACAAGGAGTCTACATCCTCATTGTCCACGGCCTCACTGGTCGGCACTACACCCCAGGCCAGATAGCCCCCGGCACCAAGAAATTTTCCCAGTTCATCTTGGTAGAGAAGCAGGTTCTCTCCATATTCATAGGCATCAAAATTCAACAAGTCAACCCCGGTATCGAGCAACAGGGACCAATCCGTATTGCCGCAACAGTGGACTCCGGTCAACCCTTCAAGTCCGGTACTAACCTCATTCAGGAGATCTTTCACCTGCTCCCGAGAAAGCGTACAGAAAGCTGTGCCAAAAGAGACCATATAGGGTTCATCGAAAAATGTAAGGGTCGGCAAGCCGGGAAAACAGCGCTTAAGAAAAGCTTCCTGCCAGCGGGCTTTCATGTTTAGATGCTTGACAACAACATCGGCCAACGTTGAATCATAAATGATCGATCTTTTCTCTGCATCGGTAACCCCGAGACCAAAACTGATCGGCCCAGTCACATGACCTTTGACCATAATCGGCGTTTTCTCCTGATAACGTTCCGCCAGAGCCGGCAGCCCTTCCCACAAACCGGAAGCCCGCTCCCGACCAATAGCAAAATAGTCGAGATCAACCGCCATAACCGCCTCATAAAAGGCGGTTAACTGCTCGGCAAAATCGGCCTGGCCCGGATCAAGATAGAAACGCTCACCCACTTCATCAAGCACCGCCCCGGGCAGCCCCTCCCCGTACTGAACATACATACCTTCAAGAAAAGAGCGATTGGGCAGCTGCGGCCAGAAAGGCGCTTCCGGCAAACAATCCGCAATCAAATCAAGAGTTGGAACAACTTCTGACTGCGGCAGGCTGCCGATAGCAATCGCCATACAGCGCGGTAAAAAAGTCTTCCGTAAAGAGGAATTGCTCACATAAATCTCCATAAATGAGGAAAATCTCACATTATTTTCAATAAGAACCTTAATCTTAACATAAATATCTTCGTATTCGCAACCATTTTACCTCGATTTTCTGCTATTTATTGACAAATAGCCTAAATTTCACTAACTGAGATGGCATATGACTTTTCCCTGGCACATAGAAGCACTTAACCCACCCTTTGGCGATCCGGGATTTATCCTGCGCCACAACTATAGTGGCCAAGCTCTGCTCTTTGATCTCGGCGACCTGCACAGGCTCTCGGCAAAATCAATCTTAAAGGTTTCACACATCTTTATCAGCCACGGCCATATCGATCACCTGATCGGCTTTGACCACCTTTTACGGCTGACTTTAAACCGCTCTAAACACCTGCATATCTACGGGCCGCCGGGAATTATCGAGATGGTCGGACACAAGCTTCAGGGTTACTGCTGGAACCTGACCGCCCACTATGAACTCCTGATTACCGTCCATGATATCCATGAAAAAACTATCGAACAAAGTACCTTCGCCTGCCGGCAAAAATTTAATCCCGAACCGACCACCACACGGCCCCGTAAAAATGTGACTATCTTTAAGTCTTCGACTTTCAGCATTGCTGCGGCCACGCTCGATCATGGTATCCCCTGCCTCGCCTTTGCTTTAAATGAGCCTCTACAGGTCAAGATTCGCCCCGAAGAGCTTAAGCGCCGTGACTGGTCGCCGGGCCCGTGGCTCAGTAAAGTCCGACAAGCCCTGCAAGCCAAAAGCCCGCCCGACACCATCATTGAGATCGCCGGACGCAACTACCAGCTTCAGGAAGTTGCCGAGGCCATTGCTCTGATCAGGCCGGGTTTAAAAATCGCCTACGTCACCGACGTCGGTTTCACCCAGCAAAACCTGCAAAAACTCCTCCCCCTGATAAAGGGTGCCGACCTCCTGCTCTGTGAAGCCGCTTTTTTAGAATCCGCTGCAGATAAAGCTGAAGTAAGCCGACATCTGACGGCGGCCCAAGCCGGCGAACTTGCCTACCGAGTCCAAGCCAAACGCCTTCAACTTTTCCACTTTTCACCCCGCCACACAGAAGAAAAAGAGGCCTTCTACCAGCAAGCCGGAGAACATTTCAGCGGCCCCATCAGTTAAATAGAAAAGAGTTTGTTAAAAATTTCTCAGGAAAAAGAGATTGCTTTGTCGGCAACCTTCTGCTAATTTCAGGGGTCGTGTTGCAATTAACCCTAAACCTTGATAACTGAGCCCTCATGCCCCTAAAACAACTGGCAAATTTTTACTCGACGTATCAACCCGAAACCAAAATCTCGACGAATACGGTACGAGCTGCAGTTCTCTGCCCTTTGTTCATTGAAGAGGGTTCCCTGAAGATGCTCTTTATCAAACGCTCATTAACCGTCAAAACCCACAAAGGCGAGATATCTTTCCCCGGCGGGGTCAGTGAAGGCCAAGACCTTTCCCTGGAAGCAACCAGCACCAGAGAAACCGAAGAGGAGATTGGCGTCAAGGTGAGCGACATCACCGTTTTCGGCGGCCTTGATGAGGTCAACACAACAACCGGGTTCCTGGTCTCCCCTTTTGTCGGAGCCATCCCCCACCCCTATAAGTTCAAGCTCTCTACCGATGAGGTCGACAGCCTGATAACTTTAAGCGTTGATGATTTCTTTGAACCCCGCAACAAAATAGATTTTTATTACTTTAACGGCCGCAGGTTAACGCCGCAACTCGCCTTTAATATCGACGGACATGTTATTTGGGGAGCTACGGCAAAAATCATGTGGCAATTTTTAGAACTGGGAAAAAAACACAATCTTTTTGCAAAGTCGGCCTCGGCTACACAAACGTTCCATCTCGCCAGTTGAAGAAGGAGTGTTAACACTTAACCCGACCCTAACAAATTTTCAGGAATTATTATGACACATAGAAAACTTATCCCGATCTACCTCATTGCCCTGATGCTCAGCAACCTCCTATTTTTCAGCATTCCGACTAACGCCGAAGCGGCGGGTGAAACCCGCTATATCTCAGATAAAATCAGAATCTACGCCCGGGCCGGGGCGGGTACCGAATTCAAGTTGCTCGCCCCCCTGACCACCGGCAACAAGGTCATTCTGCTGGGAGAATCCGAAGGTGACTGGCTCCATATTAGCTACGGCAAAGATCGTCAGGGTTGGATCCAGAAACGTTTCCTGACCTCTGTCGAGCCGGCCGCCAAACGTCTGGCCAAAGCCAATACCAAAATTGAACAGCTGGAGCAGAGTAGCAAAGCCAAGATCGTCTCACTCACCGAGACCAACAAGGAGTATCGCAAAGGCAATACCGGCCTGCTGAGAGAAGTAAAAGAGCTGCGCCGCAAACTCCAAAAAGTTGAAAAAGATTATAAAACCCTGCTTGAAGAGTCTGCCGCGTTCCTTGAATTACAAACAGAACACAAAAATCTGCTCGCGGAAAACCGGGATCGACAAGAACGGGAAGCCGTCATCCTGGCGGAATGCGAACTCCTTAAAACCGCCTACCGGATCAAATGGTTTTTATCCGGTGGCGGGGTTCTGCTGATCGGTTTTTTCATCGGCCTCCTCATGCAGGCCTTCCGCAACCGCAAAAAGAAGAGCACCGGTTTAAGTTTTAAATAATGTAACACAAGTTTCAGGAGAATTTCATTGCAACAGGTAATGCTCGGTAATGAAGCGATAGCTCGCGGCCTGCTCGAAAAAGGCTGCACGTTTGCCTACGCCTATCCCGGTACCCCATCTTCGGAGATTCTACCAGCCTTTATCGAACAAAGCCGTAACCATGGTGTCTCAATCCACGGCCACTGGTCGGTGAATGAAAAAATTGCCCTGGAATCGGCCTTTACCGCCGCCATGACCGGCATGCGCAGCGCCGCAATTATGAAGCAGGTGGGCTTAAACGTGGCCGCCGATGCTTTTTTAAGCAGTGCCTATCTCGGAGTTACCGGCGCTCTGGTGATCATCAGCGCCGACGATCCCGGCCCCAACAGTTCGCAAACCGAACAAGACAGCCGCCTGTTTGCGATGCTCGCAAAAGTTCCGGTCTTTGATCCGGCGACCCCGGAAGAGGCCTCTATTTTTGCCGGTCGGGCCCTTGATCTTTCAGAAGAGCTTGGCCTCCCGGTAATGCTGCGGCCGACCGCCACCCTCTGCCATGCCCGACAAAACATCAACCTGAAAGAGATCCCGAACCAACCACGCCAACCAGAATTTGTCCGCCAGCCCCAACGCTGGGCGGCAACCCCGAAACATCGCTTTTTACAGCACCAGCAACTCAACCAAAAACTGCTTGAGTTGGCGGCTGATCCGCGTTTTGATTTTGCGGCAAAAGCCGAAGCCAACTCAGCCCCCTATGGCATTATCGCCTCAGGTTGTGCCTGGTCGTTAACCGCTGACTTATTAAACTCTTTGCCGGACGCTGAGTCCCGGCAATTTATCCTCTACAAAGTCGAACTGCCCTATCCTTTACATAAAAATGCCGGTCGAACCCTGCTTAAACGTCATGAAAAACTCCTGGTCATCGAAGAGAGCATGCCGGTAATCGAATATCAAATGGGCGACCAAGAGAAGATTTGCGGCCGCCTTGACGGCTCAATCCCCGATGCCGGGGCTTTGACCCCGGAGATCATCGTTTTAGCCCTTAATCGCCTCTTGGAGAATAAACTCTCCGCCAAAAGTGACAGTGTCACCGCACCTCCGGGCAAACGCCCCAGTCTCTGTCCCGGATGTCCCCATCGCTCAAGCTTTTACGCCCTCAAGAAAGCCCTGCCCAAAGGTATCTATGCCGGCGATATCGGCTGCTATACACTGGGCATTAATCTTGGCGCATTAGACAGCTGTCTCTGTATGGGTGCTTCAATCAGCCAGGCCGGCTCTTTTTACCAAACTTTTGCCCAGGGAGACGAAGATATCCCGCCGATTACCGCGATTATCGGCGATTCAACTTTCTACCACTCCGGTATTCCCGCCCTGGTCAACGCCCGCTGGGAAGGCAGCCGCTTTGTCCTTTTATTAGTTGATAACTCGACCACGGCCATGACCGGCAACCAGCCGACACCGGCCGCCGGATTGCGGGCTGATGGCAGCCAGGGACCGGCCTTAAAATTGGAAACGCTGCTCAAAGGTTGCGGCATTGAGAAGATCACGATTGTTGACCCCTATCAACAAAACGAGATGATTAACACAATCAAAGAAGCTTGGCAGTACGCCCAAACTCCGGAGGGCGGCATTGCCGCAGTCATCGCCAGGCGCGGCTGCCTGATGATTCCCGCCGAACGACAGCAGCTGGAGAGCTTACAGATCTCCATTTCAGATGACGATTGCACCGGATGCGGGTATTGCATTAAAGCTTTTGAGTGTCCAGCCTTAGTGGTTAGGACGGACGACCCGGAAAACCGGGTTACGATCGACCAGGTCACCTGTGTCGGCTGCGGCCAGTGCCTCGATATCTGCCCGCAGGGAGCGATTAACATAATTGAGTAGGATATTAAAATGACCGACTGTAAACTTCTTATTGCCGGGCTTGGTGGCCAGGGAGTGGTTTTCCTTTCACGCTTGATCAGCCAGGCGGCCCTGCTGGCCGGTGACGATTTTATCACTTATGAGAGTCACGGCATGGCCATGCGCGGCGGCTCGGTCTCCAGCCAAGTCAAGATCGGCAACTACCGCTCTCCCTTGATTGCGCTTGAGTCTGCCGATATTCTTCTGGTTCTGGCTGACGGTGAATATGAACGCAACCAACAATTTGTCCGTCCGGGCGGTACCTGCCTGGTGAACAGCACCCGGCCACTCACCGGCCTAGCCCAAGAAAACCGGCTGGGAGCCACCGCCATTGCTCTAGACCATGATCTCCCAAAGGCCGTAAACCTGGTTTTCAGTGGTTGGGCCGCGCAACATCCAGCCTTCCCCTACAGCTTTGAACTGATGCAGGAAGCCGTTAAAACAATGGCCGTCTCTCCCGCAATAGAAACGGCCAACCTCAAGGCTCTAGAGATAGGCCGTCAACAATATCTGATGGCGTCGTAAAAAGTTCCGATATCCTGCGTCGTCATGATTTTTCAGACCCTCGACATACTATATTGTATAGTCTCGCGCCTGAAAAACCATATCTCCTTGTCTATCGAAATTTTTACTTAGCCATCCCCAATTAAATACACCCTGAAAAAAGCGACCTGAAAAACCGCGATAATAATCCACTCTGTCTCGATGTGGGGACAGGGTTTAACGAGACGACCGACAACCAATAAACACAGTAGTGTCCAAATATACAATCAACCGACTGCCATCGGCAGCCTGTCCCCCTCGAAGTGAGCGAAGCAATGTTCACCATTCCCCACTTTAACTTAACTGCAGTTTCCTGAATAGCTACGAAACATTGGAAACAACATAACCGAGCGCTTTTAATTGTAACACCAGCTCCTCTACATCGACATTTTTTACCCGAAAAACCAACTCCCGCCGACCCTCAATCGGAATGTCATCAACTAGGGCCAAGCTCACCAGCAGCCCCTTCAACCCGTCCAACGTTTCAATAACCTTGATAATATCATCCTGCTCCTGAGGAAAATTATCAAGAGTTATCCGGGTCGACTCTTTATGGGTTGCTCCGAGCATATGAAGAAAGGCCCGGTAGATATCCGACTCAGTTATAATCCCGATGAGTTCACCTTTCTCAACTACCGGCAGAGCCCCGATTCTATATTTCGTGCCCAAAACCGCAGCTTTTTCCATCGTCATATCAGGTGGACAGGTGATCACTTCCCGGGTCATGATTTCGCTGACCGTCATTTTGGCCAGCAGGTAGTTAAGTTCATGAATACTTAAGCTGGTCGCTTTGGAGGGCTGAGCTTCACGCAGACCGGAAAGGGTTACAATACCCACCATCTGATTACCCTTCATCACCGGCAAACGACGAATTTTGTGATTCCGCATCAACTTTTTAGCATCAATCACCAGGGTGTCAGCACTCACCGTAATCGGGTCACTCTTCATCCAATACTTAACAAACATCCGCAAATCCTCCCGGAAAAAGGCCTCAACTTAAAAAACACCTACCTTTACCACCGACAACAATTCATGCCACGCTTTGCCTCCTTTTGTCAAGAGTACTTCTTCGCTTCGCTCAGAGCGAAAAAATAACCTAATTTCCCCCAATCAACCATATAAAACATTTTTATACAGCAATCAAACTATAGCAAATAAATTCATTTGTCAACAAATGTACTCGCCTGCAAATCAAAGTATAAATTCTTTAGTTTGTGGACTATAAATATAGAATAAGTAATACAGCCATCCTCAACAAACCGACAAAACGTTGATTTAACTAAGCACAACCTGTAGCCCATTGCAATTCATACTATTGAAATTTCAACGATTTTCCTTCATTCCCAACACTCATGTCGAACAATAAAAATTCTTGACAACAATACGGCATAATTATAAGAGGGCTCCGACTTTCTTATTAAAATTGATCTCATATTTGATTTACATACCAAACTTAGGACACCATGAACCTGACCGCTCAACGCCCGGACAATCAGACTCTGAAACGTTATCGAATCGGAGAAATCGGCAAATTGCTTGATCTCAGCACCAGAACCATTCGTTACTATGAAGAGATTGGCCTGCTCAATACCGTCAAACGAATCGAGGGTGGACGACGCATCTTTACCGATGAGGATCTACGACGCCTGCGCTTCATTAAAAAACTCAAACTTTTAGGGCTCTCTCTGGGTGAGATGGCGGAACTTGAAAATCATTACAACCGACACCGAACCAATAAAAAAGTCCTGCCCAAGGTTGCCGAACTTCTCCGCCGCCACAGCACCGAAATCGAGTCCCGGCTCAACGATCTCGGCAAGCTGAAAAAGGAGATCAATGACTATTTGGCACACATCGAAAGTAAAATCGACCTCTCTTGACCACAACTAAAAACCATGAACTCAAGCCCCCCCGACCTGCCATCCTCCTATAAACTTGTTCCTGCCGAAGAGATCGAACAACGCCTCAGACAAGCCCAAAAGGGTATGAGCGAGGCCGGACTCGACGGACTTTTAATCCTGCAAAATATCGACCGCTATTACTTCACCGGCACTTTGCAGGATGGCATTCTCTGGCTCCCGGCCGCAGGTAAACCGGTTTTCTGGGTGCGCCGCAGCCTGGAACGGGCGCGTCAGGAATCACCGCTTACGGACTTGCGCCCGCAACCTGGCGGCAGCTCGCAACTGGAAACCGAATTACGGGCGATAATTGCACCGCAAAGCCATATCGGCCTTGAGCTGGATGTCGTACCGGCCCGCATCTTCACCCGCTTTCAGCGCCTCCTGCCGGACTCCTGTCGGATCAGCGACGCATCTCCCCTGATCCGAAATTTACGCGCCTGCAAAAGCCCTTATGAGATTTCTTGCATAAAAAAAGCCGCCACCATCATGGATCGGGTCATGGAGCACGCCGCCACAGTTTTGACCAGCGGCATCAGTGAAGTCGAATTGATGGCCGAGCTTGAACATCAGGCCCGCCGCCTGGGACACTTAGGCATTGTTCGCATGCGAGGCTGGAACAGCGAACTTTTTTTCGGTCACACCTTAAGCGGTGGCGAAGCCGCCAGACGCGGCTATCTCGACTCCCCAACTAACGGCTTGGGATTGAGCCCGGCCTTCTCCCAAGGTGCCGGCCGCAATTTAATTAAAAAAGGAATCCCGATAAGTATTGACTTCATGGTCAACTACGAAGGCTATCTCGCCGATTTGACGAGAATGCTCTGCCTCGACGAACCCAGCAAAGCCTTTAGTCGAACCCATCAAGATCTACTGGCCCTCAACCAGGAACTTGTAGCCGCTCTGCGACCCGGAACCGAGTCGGGAGAGGTTTTCAAGCTGGCCCAAAAACTGGCCCGGGAGTTTGGTTTTGCCGACTATTTCCTGGGACACGGGCCTGATCAAGTCAGCTTCGTCGGCCATGGCGTCGGCCTCGAAGTCGACGAATTCCCCTTTATCGCCCGTGGCAGCAAACTGCCGCTTAAAGCGGGAATGGTTGTCGCCCTCGAACCTAAACTTACATTTCCCCCGAGCCATTCCGCTCCAACCCCCTACAACCAGGTTCCGGCCTCCGCCATCACCACGGAAACCACCTACCTGATAACCGAAAAATCGACCATCCCGATCACCCTCTCACCGGAAAAAATTAAGATTATCAAAAGAGAAGATTAAAAATATCTAAAAATCAGTTGACAAACAGTGGTTGAAATGATATTTCCCTCCAGACATGCTATAAAACTGTTATAGCAATGTATGGTTACATCAAACAATATTTGATTAAAAATAGTTCATTATTTGCCGGTCTTAGACTTTGCTGAATTGAGCAACTGAGTTGAAAAGGGGGTGAGTTGTAGAACCATATAATTGACCGGCCCGCAAACTTGAACAACCGCTTAATAGTTTGGCGACGGGGTAACCTGTTAGAATTTGCAAATGCTAACGGTTGACTTGGAACCAACTTTTAATAGATGTTAAAGGTGGAAGTTTTTTAGGAAGTTAATTCAAGAAAAGGAGTAACACAGATGAAAAAGAGTTATCTAGCATTACTGGTGAGCGTTATCTTTATCCTCGCCACGGTCGGCTCATCATTTGCCGCCATGGGTGAAGGCACGGTAAGCGCCAAAAAAGGTGTCGACCTGACCCTTTTCGGGAGCAACCGTTTCATCCCGACCTACTGTTCCAACATGAATGATTTCGACAGCGACATCAGCGATAACACGACGTTGGACGAAGGCGGCTGGGGCGCCGGTTTTTTTGTCCGCAATGAACTCCGTTTAGGTTTCGCCGGTAAAGGCGAAAACTTCGGTTTCCGCGTCATCCTCGAAAATGATATCCATTACTCCAAAGATAATGGCGATCGTAACACCTACGGTGACTACGGTAACAAAACCTCCGATTTCGGTTCCGAGTTCTCGGTTGAACGTTCCAAATTCTGGTACGATTTCGGTCCGGTTCGCCTGACTACCGGTTGGGACGTAACCTGGGCGGATCTCAAAACTGGTGGTCTCGTCTACGGTGATGATCATCCTTTCATCATGCTCTCCGGTAAAATTGACGATACCATGGATTGGCAGTTCAACATGCTTCTGATCAATGACGCCGACGATGTTGAATACAATTCCACCGGTGGCCTTGATCTCTCAGGCAAATACCGTGATTCTGATTGGTATGTCTATATTGCCAAATTTAATTACAAAGTCGCTGGCTTGACCATCAGCCCGTTCGCCGTCTTCAGTGATATGCGTAAAGTCGTCCAAGGAACCGGTAACGCCCAGTCTTACTACTTCGGCCTCGAAACCTTCGGTAAAATCGGTATATTTATGCCGAGTTTTGAAATTGTTGGTGTCACCGGTACAATCGCCGATGCCTACAATGGCGTCGATGACTATGACATCAGCTCCTTTGCCGCCTTCGGCGCTTTGAAACTTGACCTGATGCCTGAGTTCCAGCCTTATATCGGTGGTTACTACGTCCAGGGTGATGATGACCCGACCGATGATGACGCTGAAGGTTTTGTTGGCGTTACCGCTATTCAGCGCTACACCCCGACATTCGGTATGGAAGGCGCTTACATGTACGAACATATCTACAAACTCGGAGCCCCCCTCTACGGCCTGACCCCGGAACGTTTGGGTTCTAAAGCTACCACAAGCGGCGGTATCGGTGCTGCCGGTAAAGCAGACAACCCCGGCCTTATCCACATTGGTTGTGGTGCAACCGGTAAATTCTGCAACAACGTCTCCTACAAAGTGCAGACCTGTTACATGTGGTTTGCTGAAGAGGATGCTCTGGGAATCGGCAGCGACGAAATCGGTCTGACCATTGATGCTCAAGTAAAATACCCGCTGACCAG
>JAUVDU010000130.1 GCA_030595135.1 Deltaproteobacteria bacterium
GCCAGAAGCTCTTTACCGGTGCCACTTTCACCCTGAATCAAAACGGTCGCTCTGGAGGCGGCGGCCTTTTGCGCGAGACGCATCATTCTAACCATGCGCGGATCGCGAAAAAGCATCTCCCCTTGGGATTCTTTACCAGAAGCCTCTTTTTCAGAAGAGAGAGGATGACTGCTGACAATTTTGACAACTTTTGCCGAGAGTTCCTCTAACGAGAAACTTTTTTTTAACAAATAGTCGACCGCTCCGGCGCGAATAGCACCCACGGCACCATCAACCGTCGGCCGGGCGACAACCGGTAAAATCGCCAATTCAGGATAATTGCGACGTAAAAAGAGCATCAAACTGCCGCCCTGAAAATCGCAATCCAGCTCTCCCATCAACAAGTCTACCGGAGCTTGAGCCGCCAAAACCTGATCGACATCAACCGGCAGTGCGGTTGCAATCACCTGCAGACCGGCTTCCACAAGAAGTTGCGAAAGAGCGCTCGTAAATTGCGCGTCACTATCCCAGAGAACTATTTTAATGAGCGAATCTCCTGCTGCCATCTGAAATCTTGCACCGCAGTTTGGGCTGAAACAGTCCAGGGACTTTCCTGATAATCCTCTTGCAAACGAAGCAAAACCTGATCAACCTTCTCCTCTCGGACAAGGCCTATTTGACAGCGCAACTGCCAATAGAGCAACTCCGCCAACTCCGGGGACGGAGCCAGAAGAGCCAATTTTGTAAACCAAGCCTCGGCTGCATCATATTTTCTTTCCTCATACAACATCCGGGCCAGCCGGTAACCAAGCAGTACTCGTTGACTAACTTCAATCTTTTGCGGATGGGTAAAAGCTAACCTGACACCCCGGCGCAAAGCAGCCAAAGCTTGACTCTCTCCTGCAACTAACAACAACAAATCCGCCTCTAAAACTGCCATTTCAATCCGCTCATTAACCGCCGACTCCGAGACCTCAACCTTGACTCTATCAAGAAGTTCAAGGGCTTCACGAACCAGCCCCCGGGATTTAAGTAAACGCACCTTAAGCAACAACATCCGCGACCGCCAGTCGGGCGGCATATCTTTAAGTTTGAGGCTTGAAAGAAAACCCTCAGCCTCTTCATAGCGCTCAAGCCCAAGCAAAAGATCTCCGATCCCCCAATTGATAGTCAACTTTTGACTTGGCGTTGGTTTCAACTTTGTAACTTCCCGATAAACCTTCAAGGCTCCGGTTTCAAAACCCTCTTTATGCAGAGCCTCGCCAACCCACAAAAAAGGATAGACGGCTCCGGGTCGGGAGAGAAAATCATCACTATACTCATGCTGTAAAGTAACAATGGTTTCATAATTTCCCGCTTTATAAAGCTCCTCGATCTCGGCAAATATCGCTTCTTTCAACGAAGTAAAAGCAACATCCCTTAAACCCGGATCAAGCCGCCGAACCAACATGGAGCCCAAAACTTGACGGGCTTTTTTATACTGACCCTGACGCAAATAGAGCTGGCCGAGTTCAAGCCGGGCAATATCAGTAAAAGGACTCTCGGGGTGGTTTTCAATCAGATAACGATAAGCCGCCTCACTATCGAGAAAACGAGCATAATCTTTATCAATCGGTTCCAATCTCTGCCGATTTTTATGATCTTCTCCCAAAATAGCCATCTTCACGCGAGAAACAATATCGCCCTCACTACCGGGAAACTCTTTAACAACTGTCGTAAACATGAGCATCGCTTCCGGCAGTTCTTTTTCAAGCACCAGAATCTCGCCGATCTTGGCCAAGGCCTGGGGAGTATTTTCATCATCAGGAAAAAGATTGCGCATCATCAGAAAATACTCTTTCGCCTCCCCGTAGCGCTGCAACCGATGATAAGCACTGCCCAAAAGATAGAGCGAAAGCGGATCACGCTGTAAAAAATCGGGGTCTTTTTCAAGACCGATCCGGAATTCGGTCAAAGCTTGACGAGCTTTGCCGAGATAGGTCAGGGCATTGGCCCGGTAATAGTGAGCATAAACCGAAAAGCCGCCTTCCGGTTGACGCTCAAGCAAACTCGAAAAATCAGCGAAAGCATCCTCATAACGTTGCAGATAAAAATTGAGTCGGGCCAAAGCAAAGTTAGCGGCTGGCGCAAAAGCACTCTCGGGATAACGTATCAACAGCGCCTTATAGATGCCGGCAGCCTCGTAAAAAAACTCCATCTTTTCATAAAGACGGGCAACTTGTAACAAGGCCCAGGGAGCTTCAAGATGATCTTCATGAGTCCGTATTGCAAGAAGAAACTCATCAATCGCAGCAGCCATGCGGTCACGCTTGCCGCCATCAACAATAGCGGCTTGGGCTCTGGCATCAAAACGCCTGAAACGAGACGAAATATTGAGTGAAGATTCGGGAAAGGCGTCAATCAATTGACTGAAAAACTCCTCCGCCGCAACATAGTCCTCCTCCTGATAGGCTTTTAAAGCCTGATCAAACAACTCCTGACCAGGTACCGGCTCGATCTTTGTCGCCGCCGCCTCTGGTTCTACTTCGGGTTCTACAATTATTTCTATTTCTGGTTTTGTTTCGGGTTCAACTTCGGGAACCGAACTTTCAGTCGACAATAACGACGGCGATTTTTTTTTCTGCTCAGCAACCGGTTCTATTGGCAGAACAACCGGCTCACTTTCAGCTTTATCTACTGAATCTACGGATGGCAGTTCGGCAACCGTTTCGGTCACAGGTTGTAAAGGCTCAGGTTTTACTGGTTTACTTGATGTCGGAAGCTCGGGACGGGGTTCGGAAGGCGAAGGTATAAATGGTGGTAGTTGCTGCTGATCTTGAGGTGCCTTAACTTCAGGTTCAGGCTCAGCTGTAACTTTAGATACAGGTTCCTCCTTAACTTCAGGCTTTGTGGTAACGGGAGAGACCGCCGCTATCGGCTTTTTAGGGGGAGAAGGAGCTTTTTTCAGCGGCTCCGTCGCCCTGATATCGACTACACATATCGCAGGTGTTTCAAAAAGAGAGACTTTGAAACTATAATTGTCGATCTTGAGATATATGGCTATTTCAAGATATTGTTCTTTCTTGCTGACATTAACCCCTTTGACCAGAGGATCATCAAGCACCTTGATCGGCTGCGCCCCGAAGTTATGAAATTCAAAAAGTTTAATCAGTAATTTTTGGTTTTCATGATCCTCCTCGGTCTCATAGTAACCACCCTGATTAAGACGCATGACGACCCGACTTTTAGCTCCCTTTTTATCGCTTCTAAGCTGAATTTTAAGGAGATTTTTTCGATTACGTTCAATCGCCGAAGCCGCCTCGACTCCAACCATTGTCAGCCCGATCACAAGCAACAATAAAAGCCAAGCCCAGCGCGCCGGAGACCATCGAAAAATATTTTTTTTCCGCCCAGTCAAGAGATCTCCTCCTCAAGCTGATTTCGCCGAATTTTTTCAATCAACGTCGTCCGGTTGATCTGCAACAGGCGGGCGGCCTGCTCTTTAACTCCATGCGTACGCTCTAAGGCTTTGGCAATTAACTCTTTTTCGAGACGAGTCACTTCTGATTTCAAGGAGAGACCGGCGGCCGGTAAACTAACCGTGGCCGCTGCGGCCAAAGAGTCGTCAGGGTCAGGTTTTTCGCTTTCGGCCGAAAAAAACTTTTCCGTTAGATCAAGCGGCATAATCCAACCACCCGGTTTCATCACCGCAGCCCGCTCGATCACATTTTCGAGCTCTCTGACATTACCCGGCCAGTGATAATTTTCCAAAAGCCACAAGGTTTCAGGCGTAATCCCTGAAACCTGTTCACTTTTCTCAAAACCTGCATTAAAGCGACGCAGAAAGAACTCCGCCAAGCCTCCAATATCATCCGGTCTCTCCCGTAAAGGAGGCAGGGTTATGGGAACCACATTGAGACGATAATAGAGATCTTCGCGAAACCGTTCACTGACAATATCTTTTTCGAGATCGCGATTGGTAGCTGAGATGATGCGGACATTAACCTTTTTGGGTTCTTGACGCCAACCTAAAGGCTCAATCGTTTTTTCCTGTAACAGACGTAAAATTTTAACCTGCAGGAGAGGCTCCATATCTCCGATCTCATCGAGAAAAATGGTGCCGCCATCGGCCATCTCAACCCGACCGATACGATCATTAATAGCCCCGGTAAAAGCCCCTTTAACATATCCAAAAAGTTCCGACTCAAGAAGATCATGCGGGATGGCCCCGCAATTAACCGGAACAAAGGGATTTTGACAACGGCGCCCCAACTCATGCAGAGCTCTGGCCGCCAACTCTTTTCCGGTTCCACTCTCACCCCGAATCAAGACACTGCTGTCGGCCGACGCGACCTTAAGCAGCTGCCGATAGACCTCTTTCATGGGCTCGGAGGCCCCGATAAAACCGCAAAACCCCTCCTCAAGCAAAATTTCATCTGTCGGTAGAGCCTTGCCGGATGCAGTTGCAAAATGAGCCCCGCTTAAACATTGTTCAATCACGCGATTGGTTTCAGCTTTGCGCAAAGGGGCAAAGAGATAATTATCCGCCCCGCTCTGGAGAGCCCGGCGCACTGCGGCCAAGGCTTCACGGCGACAGATTGCAATCACCGGAAAATCCTCTAAGCCGGCCTCTTTGAGAAGCTGTAAAGAGTTCGGCCAGGAAGCATTACCAATTTCTCGACAATCAACCAAAGCAAAGGCAAGACCAAGACCATTATCAAGAGACGCCGCCACTTCAAGATGAGAAAAGATCTGAAGATCGACCTCGGCCGGCAGAGCTTTGGCCAGATCCGAAGACAACTTTTCACTATCAGTTAAAAGCAAACAGGAAGATGACATAAAAACCTATGCTGAGCAATCTCTAAATCTAAGGTAAAGATGTTGACACCACGAAGAGCAACACCTTTTTAATAACTCAAAAATGGAAAAAAAACAAGTAGATGAAGCGTAACTATTCAGCGTAAGAAAAGAAGCACCGAATATTGATGAATTTCAGTGAATTCCGGGGACATAACCCGGTTCTCCGAAGGAAATCGGGATTGTGTACCGGAAATTTGCGGGTTAGCCGAATAGTTACGATGCAGCAATCAAAAAATCCCGGCTACTTCAGCTTGGCAAACCGGGCAGCGTTTATCGGAAATTTTATTATTAACCACTTTAAAACCATAACGTTCAATCAAGACTTCACCACAGTGATGACAATCGGTATTTTCCCCGCCGACGCCGGGACGATTGCCCTCAAAAACATAGTGCAAACCGGCGGCAAGACCGATATCACGAGCTTTTTTGAGGGTCTCGGGCGGCGTCGGCGGCACCCCGGTTAAACGGTAGGTCGGAAAAAAACCGCTGACATGCCAGTGGATCGATGGCGATACGGAAACTAGGAAACGGGCCAGCTCTTTTAGTTCCGATTCATTATCATTATAACCTGGGATCAACAGCGTGGTCACTTCAAGCCAAATCCCATGGGCAACAAAATCAGTGATAGTCTCAAGTACCGGAGTCATACTCGCGGCCCCGCATATTTGACGGTAAAAGCTATCGGACCAGGCTTTAAGATCAATATTAGACCCTTGGATCAGAGGCCGCAAACGACACCGGGCGGCGGCAGTCAGGTAACCATTACTGACCATCAGATTGAGCAGCCCCTGATCCCTCGCCAAAGCCGCCGTCTCGGTCATGAGCTCGAAATAGACGGTCGGCTCAGTGTAGGTATAGGCCATTGATCGACAACCGGTGGCCAGAGCTTCTCGAACCAGCTCCGCCGGTTGCAGGCGGCGTCCGGCCAG
>JAUVDU010000350.1 GCA_030595135.1 Deltaproteobacteria bacterium
ATCTCTTCGGTAATCACCTCACGGGTCTCACCCTGATAACGAATAGTGCCATCTTTAACCAGAAAAAGATAGTCTGCAAAAACACCGGCCAGATTCAAATCATGAAAAACGGCGAATGCCGTCAATTTTTCCTGCCGAACCTTGGTCGCCACCAACCGCAAAATTTTAACCGAATGATTGATATCGAGGTTAGAGGTCGGCTCATCAAGCAGAAGCAGTTTCGGTTCCTGAGCCAGAGCCCGGGCCAGGAGAACCAACTGCCGCTCCCCGCCACTTAAACGAGTGATCGCTCGTTCGGCCAGATGAGAAATGCCGGTCGCCCTTAAAGCCTTGTCAACCTGCTCATTTTCAAGATCATAACCGCTGCCGAAAAAACCTGAAAGATGGGGATTGCGGCCCATGGCCACGACTTCTCGCACTTTGAAGGGAAAAGCGACATGAGTCTCCTGGGGAACCACGGCAATCTGAGCCGCTAACTCCTGGCGCGGGATAGCACATAGATCCTGTTCATCCAATTTCAAACTGCCACTAAGCGGCTCATTGACCCGACAAATAGTATTGATCAGGGTCGACTTACCACAACCATTGGGGCCTAAGATCCCGCAAAAAAAACCGGGCCAGAGTTTAAAATTAAGCTTATCGAGAATAACCTGATCACCGTAACCACAACTTAACTCACTAACTTCGAGCAACGGATTCCAGGCTTCCTGAGCCTTGGAGAAAGATTCGGCCGCCGGCGGGCAAGAGTTATCTAAATGATCGCAACTATTTGTCATCATGAAATTTTTTCTTAAATATAACGCAGAAAAATGGAGCCCCAAGCAGCGCCGTAACCACACCGACCGGAATCTCGGTCGCCCCGGTTACCGTGCGGGCCAAAGTATCGGCCAAGACCAAAACCAATCCGCCAAGCAGAGCTGACGCCGGCAGCAGACGACGATGGTCGGGCCCTAAAAGGATACGGTTGATATGGGGCACCACCAAACCGACAAAACCGATAACCCCACTCACTGAAACGGCGACCGCAGTCAGCATCGCGGCGACCAGAAGCAGACGCCGCCGCACCCGATAAACCTCAACCCCAAGTTGCAGCGCCGTAGTATCGCCCATCGCCATAATATTAAGAGCTCCGGCATGGGCTTGAAGAATAATCAGGCAGATAAAACAGTAAGGTAAGAGCAAAAACACTTGAGACCAAAGCGCTCCAGAGAAGCTGCCCATTATCCAAAAAACCACCGCCGCCAGTTTCTCTCCGGCAATACTTTGACAAAAACTGATTAGAGCGGAAAGGAAAGAAGCCACAATAACGCCCGCTAAAATCATGCTCTCGGGCATCACCCGACCACGACTGCTGGCAATAAAATAGACTAAGGCCAAGGATAAAACCGCCCCGGCAAAAGCAAACCAGGGGATAATCGCAGTACCGGAAAGGAAAACCGGTAAAACGCAAAAGGTCGGCAATAAAATCGCCACCGTGGCGCCAAAGGCGGCTCCCGCCGAAACCCCGATTGTGAAGGGATCGGCTAACGGATTGAGCAAAAGCCCCTGAAAAACAACTCCGGCAACCCCGAGACTGGCCCCGACCAAAAGGGCGGTCAGGATCCGGGGCAGACGAACATCAAGAACAATCAGGCGAACGGCGGCGGCACTACCCTCTACTGTAACATCCAGAGAGCCGGAAAAGAAATCGGCAAAAACCTGCCAAACCGCAGAGAGCGGCAAACGGGCCGCCCCGACCGAAGCCGCCCCGATAATAGTCATAATAAGGAGCAGCAAAAGCAGCAAACAAAAAAGAAGCGCCGGTACTCGGCGTTGAGCAACCACCATAAAATTAAAGCCCTACCAACTCATCGATCATCTTCATATCGAGCGACGTCGATAAAAGATCGGCCAGGGCATTTAGTCCATCTTCTTTACGCTGTTGATAAGATATTTTAGCAACCCCGGCATCAGAGGCTTGACCTCCGCTTCCGACTCCTATCTGCTCCCGCAACCAGCTAAGATAAGCTGTGCGAAAACCATCATCATCAAAGATACCATGCATGTAACTGCCCCAAACCCGGCCCTGGTTGGCAATAAAACCATCAGCATACTGACAACCATTATTCTGGGTCACCTGCAACAGAGGTTCAGCCACACCTTCAAGAGTGGTTCGCCCTTGATGAATCTCATAGCCACTAACTTCAAGACCGGAGCCGAAACAGGAAGCTGTAACCCAGGCCCGACATTGGACGGTAATCTTTTCCGGGGCCATCTCGGTGGTCACCGGCAAGAGGCCGAAACCCTCAATCTCACCGCGCCCGGATTCGATCATTTCGGGATCCAGCAAACGTTTACCCAACATCTGAAAACCGCCACAGATACCAATCACGGCCCCGCCAGCTTCGATAAAAGCCCGCAACCGACGCGGCAGATCCGCATCATGCAATAGAGCCAGATCTTCAAGCGTATTTTTACTACCGGGCAAAATAATCAGATGGTAACCAACCAATGCAGCTTGCGGTTCAAGATAGTCGAGCCGTACCTGCGGTTCGTGCAGAAGCGGGTCAAAATCGGTAAAATTTGAGATATGGGGCAATTTGATCACCCCAATCGCTAGAATTTGTTTAGAACCCGCCTCCTTAAGCCCTTTTGCTTCATCAACCTCAAGAGCCACACCATCCTCTTCGGGCAGATAGATTTCCCGGCCAAACCAGGGTACAACCCCGACAAAAGGCACGCCGCAGCGGGCCGTGATAGTTTCAAGTCCGGGCTCTAAAAGGGTTACATCACCGCGAAATTTGTTGACGATAAAGCCCTTAATCAACTCCTGCTCGTCATCCTCAAGGAGCTCCAGGGTTCCGATCAAAGAAGCGAAAACGCCCCCTTTATCGATATCACCAATCAACAAAACCGGGGCTTTGACCCGAGTCGCAAGCCCCATATTGACA
>JAUVDU010000187.1 GCA_030595135.1 Deltaproteobacteria bacterium
TTGTCGATATCATAATCATCGTCGGTAACCTGCTGATAAAAGTAACCGCTAAGCCCGATCCGCAAGCTTTTACTAAGCCCGAATGAAGCACTGAAATCACAGTGAAATTCATCGCCCGGGTCGCGGTCGACATTAAAGCCGTATGGGGTCGGACAATCATCCTGGGTGGTGTTAAAATCGTACATCATCTTAATTGAGAACTCAAAGGGGACCGGCATCCAGGTGATAGAAAAAACGGGTTCAAAGGTCCAGAAGTTGTGCCCAATTCCGGCGAGATTATCATCGTCCTGACCGGTCGGAATAAAGATATCGACCAAGGAGAGGGCGGTATGCAATGTTCCTTGAAAAAAATGATGACCCAGAATAAAGGGGCTGTAGATCACATAAGGAATATCGGTATCACTGTAGCCACGTTTCATCTTGGGGCCGACCGGGGCTTTAAAATCGAGATCGACATTAAGAAAAGGGACAAAGAGGTGCTGGCCGTAATTGCCCCCAAGAATCTGAAAATCGCTGATCCAGATCCCTCTTACGACATCAGCCCAAACCGTAATATCATCAAAAAGCGGATTATTATTGCGATTATCATCCTTAAGTTCATCGGCCGTATAATAATAGGTGTAGTTCATCAGATAAACACCCGGCGGCGGAAAAGCCCCGACCATAAAGGCTTCCGCCCCCAGAGGGTAAGAATTACCGCCACCGGCCTGAACCACAGGTGGTCGGAAAAAGAGAGCACCGCACAAACAACAAAATATAATTACCAGAATCCGTCCTGAACTATTGAACCGGTTTTTTCTCATTTTTTATTCCTTTTTCTCCCCAGGGTTGATAAAGTTTAGTTGTAATATCAAAAAGTGAAAGGATACGACCGACAGTCTGATCAGCCATCTCAACAATGGTAGCCGGTTTTTGATAAAGGGCCGGCACCGGCGGCATGATCACCCCTCCTAAGCGACTCACCTTGAGCATCAATTCAAGGTGACCACTATGCAGAGGAGTTTCACGAACCAGCAGTACCAGACGGCGACGCTCTTTAAGCATAACATCTGCGGCCCGCCCCATAAGATCGTCACCATACGAATTGGCAATACCGGAGAGCCGTTTCATTGAGCAGGGAACAATCACCATTCCGGCAGCCGAAAACGAACCACTCGCCAACGGGGCAAAAAAATCATCCGGCGAATAATAAAAATCAGCCAGAGCCAAAACTTCATCAAGCGGTATTGCCCCCTCATGCCTGACGAGCTGCTCTCCAGCCGGAGAGATAACCAAATGAGTTTCGATCTCTTTAATATCCTGCAAAGCCAGAAGCAGTCGAATTGCGTAGAGGACTCCCGAGGCTCCACTGATACCAACAATAAGAGGTTTTACAACTACCGATTCAGACATCATCTTCCGCCTTAAAAACTTTGCCGATCTGCTCTGCAATCAATTGCCACTCTTCTTGCAAACGCCCGAGATCCTCTCGCAAAAGCTTGGGAAAATGAATCCCGGCGACTAACACCACGGTGCGCCCGGTAGCCGCAACAATCAGATCACTCATCTCTTTGACAAGTTCATCCTCACGATGACCGCAAACCGTAAAAAGTGACGTCGAGGCCCGTTGCCGACCAGGTGAACTCAAACTCGGACGCGGCTGACTAAGACCAACGGCACCGATATGACTTATCCCGCCCTCTACGGTTACAAGCAGATCACCATTAGCAAATTCATGCACCGAAGCCTTTATCGGAAAAGGACAGTTTTCATCACTGGCATAAGAGTAGATCATTACAATGCATCAAAAAAGGTGAAACTACTATCTTGCGCTTTTCCCCAATTAGCACTACTATATAAACTCATGTTCCCTTTATAAAATAATTTTTCAAAGAGGTAAAGCCAATATGTCAGATCAAGTGAAACGCTACACTCTGGAAGAAGGTTTGGTCTTAACTTACAAGCAGAAAGGTTGGGCCCTGATCGGCAACGATGAAGAACTCATCGCTTCAGACAAGATCCACGCCAACATCAAAAACCCCTATAAAAACAAAATGACCATGCTTGAATTCATCCAGGATATTATCGCCAAAGACCTGGGCACACCGGCTGATTGAGGGGCTACGCCGGATTTGGTATGCGAGAGACAACCTCGAAATAGATAACAAAGGGTAAAGCAACATTAATCGATTTTATCAACCAGGGATGCGGGGCCAGCCCTAAAGCATACAAAACTATAACCAAAAGGGCAAAAAATAGATTTAACCCCAAGCCACCGGCAAGAGCCCATCCACCACGCTGCTTCCAGCTCCAAAGCGGGGTTGTCATCACCAGAACCAGCCAGGCAAAAGTGTGAAAAAGCGGCATCAAGCTGACAATCCGACCCGGATCATACAGTTCTTCGGAAGCGCCTGCAAATGATGCCAAAAACGGCAATCCGCAATCTTGCCAGAACCAGCCGACAAGTAGAGCTAGTGCGGCAGCGGGAAGAAGCAACACAAGCAAGAGAATAAGCTGGCGACCGATAGCTGCAACTTTACGCTGTCCGGCCCAATAATAGACGGAAAAAAGAAGCAGAGCTTTAACCAGGGCGACTTGACCGAAAAAATTATAGGCAAAGTTAGCATCTCGGCCCCCGGCCATAAACCAAATCGCAACCACGGTGCGACCGACATGGTAGAAATAGTACAGAGGAAAAAAACAGGCTCCGTAGAGTAATAAACGCCGGGGCCAGGATAGTGGTAAAATAAAAAATGCGGCCAGAAAAAGAACCAGCACGGGACTCGACAAACAGTCGTGGATAACCCTGATCGAATTTCGGGCCGTATTGATAACCTGCCCCTGTTGCGTGGTCTCGGTAAAAAGCCCGAGAACGACCGCAGCATGACGAATAACCAAATCCTTAAACCAGATTCCGACCGGGCTGTTTAAGAAAAAAGTATAAAGTCCATAACTAAACAGAAAACCAACCACATAAAGAGCCACCCCCATAAACATGCGTCGACTGTTTATGGGCAGAACTGAACACCCCCTCCCCACCCCTTGAGCCCACCAGACAAAGACCGCCAAAGTTCCGGCAATGATCAGAGCCTGACCGACAATGATATGCAGCCCCCAAAATGAACCGGAGAAACGGGCCGCCACTAGCACTATCATCAAAGTTCGAAAAAGGTTGAGAAAAACTACGGTGAACAGACCGGCCGCAAGCCCGATTAATTTCTCTTTCCAAGAGGCGGGAAAAGCGATAATTACCGCAGCCAAAAGAAGAAAAACGAAGCTTCCGGTACAGCTATCGGCAACCACAAAAACCTTGCCGGAAACCGTCAGCGAAGTTCCTTGAATCTGAAACTCAACCCCCAACAAAGTCAATAGATGAGCGGTTACCGAAGCTGAAAGACGGGCATAAGGGGCAACCACCAGGGTTTTAAACCAAGATGAGTGATCAAGCCAATAAAAAAAGGCTGCCAGAGCCCAGAAACGAACCAGCCAGCCCAGAGCGGCACTGTCAAAACCACCTTTTTTTATAGTTTCATTACGCATGCGTGGTTTCATACACGAAAGGTTCCCTATATAGCAAGAAACTCTTCTCAGATAATCAACAGTAATAATAGATTGTAACTACTCAGCTAACCCGTACGTAAATTCAGGGTACACAATCCCGATTTCCTGTGGAGAATCGGGTTATGTCCCCAGAATCCACTGAAATCCATCAATATACGGTGCTTCTCTACTTACGCTGAATAGTTACTATAGAAAAAGCTGCAGATAAAACAAAAAAGCCCGGCAACCCTTAAAACTAACAAAAGTTCAAGGTTTGCCGGGCGTTTAATTTTGTTGGCGTCCCCAAGGGGATTTGAACCCCTGTCGCCGCCGTGAAAGGGCGGTGTCCTGGGCCAGGCTAGACGATGGGGACGCATATAGTGATTCGGGTCAAGAGAATATCTCCGTCGCGAATCGGAGGCGTCTTTTAACCTAATTATTTCAGCTTGTCAACCGCAAAAAACACTGGAAGCAAAAAATTACAATCTTTTTTGCTAACTATTCAGCTAACCCGTAAATTCAGGGTACACAATCCCGATTTCCTGTGGAGAATCGGGTTATGTCCCCAGAATCCACTGAAATCCATCAATATACGGTGCTTCTCTACTTACGCTGAATAGTTACTCTTTTTTCACAAACAAAAGCAGTCCACTCTCCCATGGTTTCAGTTGACTTGATAAGGAGACCGAGATCAGCGTAGTTTTTTTTCAACCCCGGAAGTTGCTCGACAAGAATTCCCGAAAGAATCAGGCGGCCACCGGGTTTTAAAAGACGGGGAAATTCAGGGGCCAGCTGCAAAAGCACGGGAGCGATAATATTGGCAACAATCAGAGTAAACTTCTCCTGCACTTGGGCTAACGGGCGACTCTCAAATGAGATCTGATCGCAAACCCGGTTATGGGCACAATTTTCCCGGGCATTAACCAGAGCCTCTTCATCGATATCAAGGGCAAGAACACGAGAAGCCCCTCTCTTGGCCGCCAAAATAGACAAAATACCGCTGCCGGTGCCAACATCCAGGATATCTACCCCCACATCGTCCCTTAACTCATTCTCTAAAAAACTCGCCGCCAGACGGGTGGTTTCATGGGTTCCGGTACCGAAACCCTGTCCCGGATAAATTTTAATCCCTAAACGGGTCTCCGCCGCCGGCAACTCCTGCCAGGAGGGCACGACCAAGGTTTGTG
>JAUVDU010000073.1 GCA_030595135.1 Deltaproteobacteria bacterium
GTCAAGGGAAGTGAATGGGAACTATTTTAAGTTATTCTCATAAAAACACTTGATTTTTCGAAAACAAACTAATATTATCAGGTTTAGGTCAGAGACCATAACTATCACTGGATTCCGGCTTTCGCCGGAATGACATTGCAAAAGGAGCGAGTACCATGTGGGAATACACAGATAAAGTAAAAGAGCATTTTTTAAACCCGCGCAACATCGGCGAGATTGAAAATCCGGATGGGATCGGCGATGTCGGCTCCCTCTCATGCGGCGACGCCTTGCGTTTGACCTTTAAACTCGACGACCAGGGACGCATCGCCGACGCCAAGGTTAAAACCTTTGGCTGCGCCAGCGCCATCGCCTCGGGCTCGGCTTTGACCGAGATGATGATCGGCAAAACCATTGAAGAGGCGGAAAAAATCACCAATCAAGAGCTCGCCGACTACTTAGGCGGGCTGCCGAAAGAGAAGATGCACTGCTCGGTTATGGGCCATGAAGCTTTGGAAAAAGCTATCGCCTGCTACCGCGGCACCCCGATCGAAGAGAAAGAGGGCACCGTCATCTGCGAATGTTTCGGCGTCACCGACCTTGAAATTATCAAGGCGATTCAGGAAAACCGCCTGCAAACGGTTGAAGAGGTGACCAACTTCACCAAAGCCGGCGGCGGCTGTGAACGCTGCCACGGGGATATCGCCAAAATTATTCTTGAGGTGCAGCACAAACCCCAAGTAGAAGAGAAAAAACAACTCTCTAATATTCAGAAAATGCGCCTCATTGAAGAGACCATCGAACGAGAGATTCGCCCGTCACTACAACTTGACGGCGGCGATATCGAACTAATTGATATTGTCGGCAACCGGGTACTGGTCGCCACTCGCGGGGCCTGCTCATCCTGTAAATCAGCGCCAATCACACTGAAAAACCTGGTCGAGGCAAAACTCAGAGAATTTGTCACCCCGGAACTGGTGGTTGAGGAGGTCTCCAAATGAAGCCCATCTACGTTGATAATAACGCCACCACCCGAGTAGACGAAGAAGTTTTTGCGGCCATGCAACCCTATTTTTGCGAAGAGTATGGCAATCCCTCAAGCATGCACTCGGTCGGAGGACGCGTCGGCCCCAAATTAAAAGAGGCCCGCAACCAGGTTGCGAATCTCATCGGAGCTCGTCCCGATGAGATAATTTTTACCAGTTGCGGCACCGAAAGCGACAACACGGCAGTCCACGCCGCGCTGGCCGCCGACCCCGGCAAACGTCATATTGTCACCAGCCGGGTTGAGCATCCGGCCATCGGTTCTCTGGTAAGTTCTCTAAGTAAACAAGGTTATCGGATCAGCGAAATTGCCGTCGACGGTGACGGATGCCTGGATATGGGAAGTCTTGAAGAGAGTCTGACACCGGACACCGCCCTAGTCTCGATCATGTGGGCCAACAACGAAACCGGAGTTATTTTTCCGGTTGAAGAGATTGCCCAAATGTGCCGCCAGCGGGGAATCACGTTCCATACCGATGCCGTCCAGGCCGTCGGCAAACTGCCAATCAACTTGAACGATAGTGCCATCGACATGCTTTCGCTCTCCGGCCACAAACTCCATGCCCCGAAAGGCATCGGCGCTCTTTATGTGCGCAAGGGAACCAAGTTCTCCCCGTTTATGATCGGTGGCCACCAGGAAAAAGGGCGCCGGGCCGGAACCGAAAACGTCCCCGGAATTATCGCTCTGGGCAAAGCCTGTGAGCTGGCAGGCAAGAATATGCAAGAGGAAAACACCCGAGTCAGAGATCTGCGTGACCGCCTGGAGACCGAACTTATCAAACGCATCCCGGATGCCAAAATCAACGGCACGGTCAAACAGCGTACCCCCAATACCAGCAACATCAGCTTTGCCAACATTGAAGGTGAAAGCATACTTTTAATGCTCAACGAATTCGGCATCTGCGCTTCTTCGGGCTCGGCCTGCACCTCCGGCTCTCTTGAACCATCCCATGTCATGCGGGCCATGGGCGTCCCCTTCACAATGGCGCACGGTTCAATCCGTTTCAGCCTCAGCATCTACAATACGCTAGCCGATATTGACGAAATCATCAAACAACTGCCGCCGATTGTTGAACGGTTAAGAGTGTTGTCACCTTTTAGTTAATTGATAAGGTTCTAAAGGAGATTTTGACCATGTCAGACAAGCAGCTTTCCGACCATTGTCAGAATCCGGCAGTCTACCTTGACCGACGCCGGGAAGAACTGCATAAGGTTGTCAACCAGCTGACTAAAACCTGCCTTAGCGGTGAATGTTTTGAGCATTTAGCTCCACAACCGATCCCCTTACGGGATGATACTATCAAAATCATCAAACAGGCGCGCAAGATTCTTTTTCCCGGCTACTTTACGCAAACCCGAATCGACCCGATAAACCTTAAATACTATCTTGGGCAGGAGCTTTCCGAACTCCATGAGATGCTCGGCAATCAGATTATTCTGGCGATTCGCCACGACTGCCTGCGCTACCATGACAGTTGTGTAAACTGTGAGGAACGCGGTCTTGACGCGGCCTCCGATTTTGTCAAGCAACTGCCGGGATTGCGCGGCATTCTGGCAACCGACGTCCGTGCCGCCATTGAGGGTGATCCGGCTGCCAAAAGTGTCGATCAGGTGATATTCAGTTATCCCGGTCTTTTTGCTATCTCGATCTACCGTATGGCCCACCAACTCCATCATCTTGATGTTCCTCTATTGCCTCGCATGATGACCGAATACGCCCACAACCTGACCGGCATCGATATCAACCCCGGAGCCCATATCGATGAAAGTTTTTTCATCGATCACGGTACTGGAATCGTCGTCGGCGAAACCACCAGAATCGGTAAACGGGTGCGTATCTATCAAGGGGTTACTTTAGGTGCTCTCTCCCTGCCCCGTGACGCCGGCGAGAGCCTGCGCAACACCAAACGCCACCCGACCATCGAAGATGAAGTTATCATCTATGCCGGAGCCACCATCTTAGGCGGCGACACCATCATCGGGGCGCGCTCGGTAATCGGCGGTAACGTCTGGCTAACCTCCTCAGTTCCAGCCGACACCAAAGTCCTGCAAAAACCTCAACAACCGGTATACAGCGGTGAATAAACTAGAAGAGATGAGATTACATACGGCTAGGATGTTGTCCCATATCCTATATGGCTGCACAAAATTATGACTCCCTCTGGTAACCTTTGTGATAATCGTTAAGAACATACTTAAGGCAATATTAAGACCAATTTTCTTCCGCGTTCACACGCGCAAGCACGGTAAACTTCTGGAACTGAAATTCTGGGAGAAGTTAGCCTCCGGCAGGGGTGGAAAATGGAACAAAGAGTATACCCGCAGACTTGATCCCGATTCAGAAGTAAGTGGTCATCACAGACGGATTCTTGACCATCATTATTCGTCGGGAATGAGAATTCTTGACGTTGGCAGTGGGCCCGTTTGCGGAATAGGACATTGTTACAACGGTAATAGATTATCTATTTATGCGTGCGATCCAAATGCTGAAGAGTACAAATTACAACTTGATAAATATGGCATAACACCACCCATTCAAACCATGTACGCACGGGGAGAAAGTTTGTCAACAGATCTCAATGGCGAGTACGATTGGATTAATTGCGACAATGCTTTAGATCACACCAGCAACCCTGATAAAGTTATTACAGAGATGCAAAAAGTTTTGCGACCAGGCGGAATAATCAGCCTCCTGCACATAATTGATGAAGGATTGAAAGAGGGATATCGTGGATATCATAAATGGAATATTAGACCAAACGGAACTAATGCATTCATTATCTGGAATCCAAAAAAAAGTTACAAATATATTCAGGAACATCTGGGGCTACAAACTGCTGTAGAAACCACAGGTAAACATGTTCTCATTACTATGAAAGATGTGAAGGGACACCACGATTCGTTAAATTAAGGCTTTTGAGAAAATCTAATCAAGAAGTTATATGAGAGTTACAGATGAGTTACAAAACACTGATATGACAAAAAAACGTAGGGTGGGCAATGCCCACCGTTCTGATCATTTTTACATATATCAATTGTTTCCTTGACTCTTACTGAAAAGTGTAGCAAACTATTAAGTAGTGCCTGAATAGTTACCATCAATTTTAATCAGGTTCCATTTACTATGCTCTCGTTCCGTCAATATAGAGTCATCGCATTTGGTCTTGTAGCTGCGCTTTTCTTGACCATCTCAAACCTTGCTGACATCACGGTATCAGCCCAAGAGACCTATTCACTCAAAGAGTGCCTGGAGTTCGCACATCAACGTAACCCCCGGATTCAGATTCAACATTTTCAAACGGTGCAAGCCGAAGAGTTAAGTAAAGCCGCAAAAACCGAATTTCTCCCGAAACTTGAGGCCGGCTACTCCTTTATGTATCGGGACAAAATCAACTCCTACGACATCGAAGACTTAAGTTTTCCCGCCAATACCCACGACCTCTACAACCTCGACATCACCCTGACCCAACCCCTTTTTACCGGCTTCAGTATTATTGAAAACTATCGTCTGGCTCAACTCGGCATCAAAGAGGCCCTGGCCGAAGAGGAGCTCGCCCACCTCGAAATCACCTACGAAACCGAGGCCGCCTACTTTAACTATCTTAAACAGTTGAAATTTGCCGAAACTGCAGCTCGCATGATTGCCCGCCTTGAAGCCCAGGCCCGTGATGCTCAGCTCTTTTTCGACAATGAACTGATCCCCTTAAATGATCTCCTCTACTCCAAAGTTAAGCTGAGCCAGGCTCGGCAACGGCAGCGCCGGGTCAAAACCGGCGTCCGGCTGGCCCAGGCCCAACTCGCGACCATCATCCAGATTGACCGCGACAGCCTTTTTACGATTGCCGACGAGCCGACCCAAAAAACCATGAATTTCTCGCTCGACCATGCGACTACCGCAGGCTTATCGAAAAGACCGGAACTCCGCCTCGCCAACTACGCCATCACATCGGCTGGCCACCAGGTAAAACTGGCGCAAAGCGACTACTACCCCAACCTCTCTCTGCAGGCCACCCATACCCGTATGGGTGATAAATTTACGGTCGACGGTGACGGTATCACTTCGACCCCCTACAACACGTTTGTCGCGATCGGAGCCACCTGGAAGCTCTGGGAGTGGGGACGGCGCGGTCATCAGGTTAAAAGCGCCCGAGCCGGAGTTGAAGAAGCCCGTCACACGTTAAAACAGGTTGCAGATGAAATCGCCCTGGAGATCAAAAATAATTTTGAGAACGCCGCCACCTCTTTTCTCAACATCGCCACGGCCGCCGAAGAGGTTGAACTCGGCCAGGAGAATTTCCGGGTCACCAAGTTGAGATATAATAATCAACTCAGCACCGCCACTGAAGTGCTTGACTCTCAAGCCGCCCTGACCGAAGCTGAGGCCAGCTACTACAACGCCCTCTACGAATACAACATTCAACTGGCGGCCCTGGCCCGTGCCGCCGGGGTCGAAAACTGGCAGGAGATCAATTCAACTCAACTGACTACCACACCCACGAAATCCTCAGCTAATCAATCGCCAAAACCATAAATCAAGGACTAGCTCATGATCAAAGCAAAACACATAATCTACAAACGAGAGTGGTGGGTGATCTTTTTTATCCTCGGTTTCTTTTTTATCAACTACCCGATCATCCATATTTTCAATAAAGATTTTATGGTCTTCGGCTACCCCGTCTTCTATCTCTACCTGATCTTAGGCTGGTTCACTTCAATCACCGTAATTTTCATCTTCACCTGGCTCGCCAGCCATAGGAAGCGATGAAAGGATGAAGGATGAGAACATCATTTTTGAGTGACTGTGTCAATCAAAAAAAAAGGAGAAATGAGTAATCGACTACAACCCCAGATATCTGCTGATCGTCGGAATCTCGCTCAGCTATCTGCTCTTTCTTTTCGCCGTGGCTTATTATGCCGACCGGCGTAAAATAAAGGGCAAAAGCATTGTTGCCAATCCTTACGTTTATGCCCTGACCCTGGCGGTCTACTGTTCATCCTGGACTTTTTACGGCAGCGTCGGCGAAGTCACCAATACCGGATTCAAATTTATGGCACTCTATATCGGCCCAACCCTGGCCGCCTTTTCCTGGGGTTTTATCCTGCGCAAGATGATCCGCATTACAAAAGAGAATAACATCACCTCAATTGCCGATTTTCTCAGTTCCCGTTACGGAAAAAGTGCGTATCTCGGAGCTCAGGTAACCACCTTCGCAATCATCGGCATCATGCCCTATATCGCCCTCCAACTCAAATCGATCTCCACCACCTTTGAGCTCCTTGTCCACCCCGAAGTACGGCCCGGGCTGCAGACCATTGCGAACAGCACCATCGCCAATTATCACGAACATCCCTTCTACCTCGAAACCGCTTTCTACATCTCACTGGTCTTAGCTCTCTTCGGTGCCCTTTTCGGTGCCCGACACCTTGATGCATCGGAAAAACATGAAGGAATGGTTGCCGCCATCGCCCTGGAATCGATTGTTAAGCTGATCACTTTTTTCGCCGTCGGCATCTTTGTCACTTATGGCCTCTTCGACGGCTTCAAGGATATCCTTACCCAGATTGCCCACCACGACCTCTACACAGAGCTCCTTCTAATCAACACCTCACCGGCCAACAGTTACCAAGCCTGGTTTACGATGATCATTCTCTCGATGGCGGCGGTCATGTTTCTGCCGCGACAGTTTCATATAGCCGTAATTGAGAACCAAAGTGAAAAACATATCAAAAAAGCGATGTATCTTTTCCCGCTCTATCTTTTTCTGATCAATCTCTTCGTCATTCCGATCGCCTTTGGCGGACTCCTGAGAATCGGCAACCCCGCCTCAATGGCAGACACCTACGTCCTGACTCTGCCGCTGCTCCACTCACAACAACCCCTGTCGGTCTTGGCCTTCATCGGCGGCCTCTCAGCGGCAACCGGCATGGTCGTTGTCTCTTCAGTCACGTTAAGCACGATGCTGCTCAACAACCTGATCATGCCGTTGTTCCTGTTCTTGAAAATCAAGGCCGATCTCTCTTTCTGGCTGATCCACATAAAACGTCTCGGGATCCTGCTGATCATCTTGCTCGGTTATCTTTTTTTTCGTATCATCGGCGACTCCTACATGCTCGTCAACATGGGAC
>JAUVDU010000322.1 GCA_030595135.1 Deltaproteobacteria bacterium
AGGAATATTTTAATTAGTTTTCGGAACATAGTTATGATTTTTGCCAGGTTGCCAGACAGCCAGCAAGACGTACCAGTTCGGCCGGGGCCAGAGTCGCCGGGCGGTCGCTGGGGGAAAATCCGGCGGCCACCAGTTTTTCACACAACTCTTCCCTAGTCAAATGCGTCATCATCCCTTTTAAAGGATTAATAATCTGTTTGCGGCGTTGACTGAAAAGGGTGAAAACGAGACGTTCAAAAAGAGCCGGATCAGCTACCGGATAACGCGGTTGATCACGAAATTCAAAACGTACAACCCGAGACCAGACCTTAGGTTTGGGCGAGAACGCATTCGGAGAGACCTTGAAACCTGAATCGACATCGCAATAGAGACCGACGCCGACCGTTAAACGACCATAATCACGACTCCCGGGCTCGGCCACAAGCCGGGCCGCAACCTCCTCCTGCATCATCAGGATAGCCCGCGAAAAAAGGTGCCGATATTTGATCAAGCGGAAAAGTATCGGGGTCGTAATCTGATAAGGAATATTGGCAACTACAGCTACCGGAGCTGACAAATTCTGACCTTCAGAAATAATCTTATCGAGGTCGGTTTTGAGAAAATCACCGCGCTGTAAACTGAAATCGGTCTCAGGAATCGAGCTGAAACGTTTCTCTAAAGGCTCCCAAAGATCACCATCAGTCTCAACCGCCACCACCCGGGCCCCGGACTCAAGCAAGGCCGCAGTTAGAACCCCTTCGCCCGGACCGATCTCAAGCACGCTTTCACCGGGTTTAGGTGCCGCCAGATCAATAATCCGGGAGATTATTTGACGATCCCGCAAAAAATGCTGCCCGAGACGTTTCTTGGCCTGACGAGCTGAGACTTTAAAACTGGGTAAGTTATTCACAAGGGTAGACGGGAGCTGGGGTTAAGTGTAAGATCATCAATTAATCCGGCCGCCAGACGGCGGCGGCCGACGAGCCCGATCATCGCGGCATTATCGGTACAGAATTTCGGTGGGGCGAGAAAAAAATCGACCCCTTGGAGTTGGGCCGCATCACTCATCCGCTGACGCAGATAACCGTTACAGGAGACGCCGCCGGCCATTGCCACATTTTTGATCTGATAACGCTCGGCGGCGTCCAGGGTTTTACGCACTAAAACTGCGGTCACCGCTTCCTGAAAAGAGGCGGCCAGATCACTAACAAAATTCTCACCGATAATATCCCCGGATATCTTTTTCTGACGTTCAAGAGCCGTCCGCACTGCGGTTTTCAGGCCGCTGAAACTGAAATCAAGCGACTCCTTGCCGAGCCAAGCCCGAGGCAGTTTTATGGCTTCGGGATCGCCGGAGCGGGCTCTTTTCTCGATCACCGGCCCCCCGGGAAAACCGAGTTCCAACATTCTGGCGACTTTGTCAAAAGCTTCACCAGCAGCGTCATCAATAGTGCGTCCGAGAAGTTCATAGTCATGCCAATCACGGGCCAGATAGAGACTGGAATGCCCACCGGAAACAACCAGACCAATAAAAGGAAAGGTCAAATCGGGATTGGTCAACAGGGGTGAAAGAAGGTGGCCTTCGACATGATTGACGCCGACCAAATCTATGTTTCGGGCATAAGCCAGAGATTTAGCATAGGCGACACCAACCAACAATGAGCCGACCAGACCCGGCCCCTTGGTCACACAAACCGCCTCAATATCCGCAAGCGGAGTTTGCGCTTCAAGCAGAGCTTGCTCAACCACCCAACGGATATTTTCACAATGACGACGTGAAGCCAGTTCCGGGACGATACCGCCATAGAGTTCATGGAGCGCCACCTGGCTCGACACAATACTGGAGAGTACTTGGTTTTCAGCCCCGAGAACCGCCGCGCAGGTATCATCACAAGATGTTTCAATTGCAAGTAAAGTCATAGTAGGTCTTTTAACCCATTTACCGGGTTGGGACAAGGGAAAAGAGGGGGTTAGATATGAATTTCTTCACGAAGGCGCAAGAGTTCAACCCGGTCATCAAAGAATACTTTGGTTCCGGCAATTTCCTGATAATCTTCGTGCCCTTTACCGGCCAACAAAAGAATATCCCGGTTTCTCAACATTTTGACGGCTACCTCAATTGCCTGGCGGCGACCAAGAATGACCTCATAGGAGGTTCGCGCCGGAATACCGGAAACAATTTCTTTAGCAATCACTTGTGGATCTTCATGGCGGGGATTATCGTTGGTAACAATGATGTGATCAGCGTAGGCGGCCGCCACCCGACCCATACGCGACCGTTTATCGCGATCACGGTCGCCGCCGCAGCCAAAAACGACAATCAGACGCCGATGCGGCACTCTTTTAAGCGTCTGCAAAACCTTGAGCAACGCGTCATCAGTATGAGCATAATCAACCAAGGCCAGAGATTTACCGGGAAAGGCTACTGCCTGCAAACGACCCGGCACTCCCGAGGTTGAAGCAAGAGCAGCGGTCACTTCGTCCCAGGAAATGCCCAAACCTCGAGCCATCAGGGCCGCTGCCGCCATATTTTCAGCATTATAAGAACCAATCAACGGCGCTCGCCAGCGCCGCGCCTCATAAGCGCCCGTTAATTGACAAACCTGACCAAAAAGACCTTCCCGAACCACACGTAAATGGTAATCAACATCCCGGCGTAAACGTCCCCAGGAGAAAACCCGACGACCAGCCACCTCCTTTTGCAGGCGGCGGCCAAAGCGATCATCACCATTAACCACGATCACCGCATTATCAGCCAACAACCCCTGAAAAAGAACCCGTTTTGCCAGATAATAGTTTTCCATGTTCTCGTGATAGTCGAGATGATCACCGCTTAAGTTGGTAAAAATCGCCCCGGCAAAACGAGCCCTTCCCAGGCGATTCTGGGCCAGGGCATGACTTGAAACCTCAAGCAGAGCCCGGCGACAACCATTTTTCACCATCCGGGCGAATAAAGCTTGCAAAACAAAGGGATCGGGAGTCGTCCGCGTTGCTGCTTCCCAAGTACCACCACAATCATAACCGACGGTTCCCACCATGCCGACTTTTTCATCTATTCGCGAAAAAATTTCGCGCAACAAAAAGGCGGTTGTCGTCTTGCCGTTAGTGCCGGTAATACCGATCAATTCCAACTCTTGCGCCGGAAAACCATGCATCACTTCGGCAACTCCGGCCGCCGCCGCATATGCATCCGAAACCCGC
>JAUVDU010000369.1 GCA_030595135.1 Deltaproteobacteria bacterium
CGAGATGCGAAAGATACGACGGCGCAAAAAACCGGCCATAAAAAGACCGGGAATCGAAACAAAAAGACCGCTCTGGGTCGTAATCAAGGCTTCGGCAATCCCGTTAGCCAGCGCCCGGGGATTACCGGTACCATAAATCGAGATCGCATCAAAAGTTGAAATCATCCCCTGGACGGTGCCCAACAGGCCGAGCAACGGCGCAATTGAAGCAAGGGCGTAGATATAGTTAATATTGCTGCCGAGACGCTCGGTCTCCTGAGCGATCAAGGAGTTCAAGAGGGCCAGGTTGTCGCGGCGCACCGAACTCATTGATTCAATAAAATGGCCGACAACATGGCAGAGCGGCGTACCGAAGAAATCATTTACCAGACGGCGCTCCCGCACCACTTTTAGGGCCTCGACGAGCCCGATATCACGCTGATTTACGGCCCAAACCGACTGCAATTTAAGCAAAATCAGAACCCACATGACGACTGAGACCAGCATGATCGGCACCATCAGGATACCGCCCCGGTAAAAGTAATCAAGAATATCGAAAAAAATCTGCATTAGGAACCCAATCAAGCAGATGAAGTTAGAGTGTAAATCGCTTCGCCCTGCTTCGCAAGGGGACAGGGCTCAGCTCGCCACGGGCTGTAGCCCGGTCTGGAGTTCTGTCCCCGTGCCGAGATAAAACGAACAAAAAAACCGCGATAAAAACTTAACTCATCCTTCATCCTTCACCCTTCGTTCTTTGCAGGGCGATACTTAGACTTATCGATTTCTCTTCCATATCGCCGATTATGACGTCGACTCGACGGGCAAACCAGGTATGGAGTAAGATAATCGGAATCGCTACCGTCAGCCCGAGTTTGGTCGTAATCAGCGCCTCGGAGATACCACCCGACATCATTCGGGGGTCACCAGCTCCATAAACAGTAATTACCTGAAAGGTGTTAATCATCCCGGTTACGGTTCCGAGCAAGCCCAACAACGGAGCGATGGCGGCCAGAACCTGGAGCGTCGGCAGAAATTTTCGAGACGCGGCAACTCTTTAAGAATGGCCTCTTCGAGAACATTCTCTAAAACATCACGGGCCATCTTACGGGCCCCGAGACCGGCCGCCAGAACCCGAAAAACCGGGCCCTTTTTATTCTCCAGCAGTTCCAGACTGCTCTGAAAATCACCGGCGGCGACAAGTTGAATAATTTTGCCCATCACCTTGTCGGTATTACTTTTAACCCGGCTTAAAAAGAGAAAGCGTTCAAGACTGAAAATCAGAGCGACAAAGCCAACCAGCAGGATCGGCCAGACCAAGATCCCGCCCGAGCGTAAGCGCTCCCAACTTGACGGGGTTAAAGCGAGACGCCGCACCGCGTCGCCACCGGAAAAATCGAGATAGACCGCCTGACTCTCTTGCGCGATAAATTTCTGCAAATTTTTACTAACCCGCCAACCCGGTTTCGAGACCGCCAACAGGGCGTCATTCTCGGGCCCGTAAACGGCATAACCGCAACTATTGTCGGCATCATCCTGGTAGATGGTCGACAAGGCCCCTAAACGTACAATCCGACCGGTCGCCCGGCGGCCATCAAGCCCGACAAAAGCGGCCTGCGAACGTTTGATTTCAGCACTGGCCCGCATCTCGGCAAAATAGAGATCCGCAATTGTGGCAATTTCACCCATCCCCGGATACGCAGTCTGCTTGAGAATTTTACGTACCGGTTCGAGACGGCCGGCAATATCCCCGGAGACCGGAGAATTCTCCAACAAAGTGGACAAATCACGGGCACTGGTACGCACCACACCGGCCAATTCATTGAGTTTAAGCAGAGCTCTACGACTTTTTTTCTCAAGAATTTGCTGATCTTGGACAAGTTTTTCAAGCTCTTTTTCCTGGGCGGCAATGGCGGCATTGATCTTCGTAACCCGCCGGGCGGCCTCAGCTTTGGCGGCCTTAGCCGATTTTCGTAAAGCCGCAATTTCGGCTTTATTGAGACGATTTTCAGACTCCGCCGTTTGCTGCTCTTGCTCAACCTGAAGTGTCGCCCGTTTTAATAAGCTGGAACCCTCTTTCTCCGCAACCGCCGCGACCGCCGTAGGCGACCACGCAGCTGAACCCGACAGAGCCAAAAACAGACTCAATATTACAACAAAAAAAGAGCGGCTTCTCATGGCTGACCCCCTGCCACCGGCAAACAGACAAGATCGAAGGCTCGCTGTTTAAGGGTCATGCGCAAAGCATCTTTAACCGCATCGTGAGAAGCTCCAGACAAGGGTTCCCAGGTCTTGGTCAAACGATTAAACCAACCCGCCTGATCACCATCAAGAGAGAGATAGTAGAGTCCAACCCGGCCCAGGCGCAACATACGAACCGTGGTTTCGGCTCCGTCAAGAGTCAAAAACTCCTCACTAACCTCAAAACCTCGGCCAAAACCGGCTTCGATTTTAAGAACTTCCATGACCCGCCGCAATTTCTCGGCCAGATCAGAATCATAGCTATTTAAGGCATCGCGAAGATCGGCCAAACGCCTCTCTCTTTCGAGGATCGAAAAAGGCAAATCCGCCGCCGTAAAAGTTTCAATACGACCAACCATTTCGTCAAGAAAAGGCTCCAAACGGATACCAATTTCAGCCATTTCATCAAGCCCGGTCTGCAACCTTAAAATCTCCTGACGACGCTGTTGACTATAACCTTTCAATTTCAGATGGCGGGCTTTGAGCAGTTTGAGTTCAAGTTCCAGGGCATGAGTGGAATCATCCAGCTCCCGCCGCTCCGCTTGCCACTTCTGCCGCATAGTTGTGGT
>JAUVDU010000189.1 GCA_030595135.1 Deltaproteobacteria bacterium
ATGTCGAGTGTCTCTGTAATCCGGAGGCCGGGCATGAGGGGCAAAAAAGCTTAGAGAAAACCGAAAATCCCAAAAAGGTGATGGTGGTTGGCGGCGGCCCCGCCGGAATGAGCGCGGCTCTGGCGGCGGCTTTGAAAGGCCATGACGTTACCCTTTATGAACAATCTGATTTCCTGGGTGGTCAACTCTATCTGGCCGCCGCACCTCCAGGTCGGGATGATTTTTACCTGCTTGCAGAAGACCTTGAAGAACAGTTGGCAGTCAACGAAATCCCGGTGCTTTTCAACACAATGGTTGATGGCAAGCTGATCGCAGCAGAGAAACCGGATGTCGTGATTGTCGCAACCGGGGCGACGGATATAACCCCGCCCATTCCCGGTATCGATCTTCCTCATGTCGTCCAGGCCTGGGATGTTCTGGTCGACCAGGTCGAAACCGGAGCCAAAGTGGCGATTATCGGCGGCGGTGCCGTTGGCGTGGAGACGGCTCTGTTTCTGGCGGAAAAGGGGGCGCTGTCGGCTGAAGCAGTTAAATTTCTGCTCGTCAATAAAGCCGAAACCCCGGAAGCTCTTTATGAGATGGCGACTAAGGGCAGTAAAAAAGTGGTGCTCGTTGAAATGCTGAACAAGGTCGGCAAAGATATTGGTAAATCAACCCGCTGGGGCATGATGCAGGAGCTTTCCCGGGCCGGCATCAAATCCGTGACTGAACATACTGTAACCGAGATCACACCGACCGGCCTGACCATGGAAAAAGATGGAGCCAGCGTAAAAATCGAGGCCGACACCATCGTTATCGCGGCGGGTTCAGCTTCAGTCAACACCCTGGAAAGTGTTCTTAAAGAGATGCAGGTTCCTTGTTTGGTGGTTGGTGATGCCAAACAGGTCGCCCTGGCCTTTGATGCGATTCATCAAGGTTATGCTGCGGGACTTTCTCTGTAATCTTTTGTCGTGAAATATTATGGCCCTTGCACAATAAGTGCACGGGCCATAATATTATCTGTATATATTGTTTAGAATGTGCTAATGAGAAAATAGGAGGCTGTTCGAGAATGCCATTTTCTCCCAGCTCTTCGTTATTTTTTTAAAATAATGCTCAGAATATCAGGTATATGCCTACGCTTATTTGAAAAAAATGCCTCGATCTGAGAAAAAATTTCTATTCTCGGACAGCCTCCTAGGCGATAAATTATGGCTACACTTCAAGTTAGATGGGCTAACGGGCGGAGTCTGGCAGTAGCAATAAAATTTTAGCAGGGAAAAGGGAGTACACATGAAGAGGAATATTATTGTTCAATTGTTGGTTTTTACTTTTATGAGCATCATTTCAACTCAGGTTTTTGCTGAAGAGAGTCCCTTTTCTCTTAGCTTTTCCGGTCAGTATATTCCCTTTATCTCCGGTGATGCGGGAAAGGGGAGTGGGGCTCCCGATTATGATGATGCCTTTGACAACGGTCTTGCCATCGCCGTGGAAGGGGCGTACCAGTTAAATCCCAAATTTGCCATCCTCGGCGGGATCAGCTATGAAGACTGTTCGGGTGATAAATATCAGGGGATCTCGTTTGATGACCTTGACATTTTGACCCTGTATGTTGGTGGTAAATATTATTTTTTGTCCCGGAAGAAGACGGGCTGGAATCCCTATTTGAGAGCAGATATCGGCGTCGCCAATTTTGATTCTGTGGATATTTCATATCTTGGAGTAAAAGCAGACTATTGGGACAGCTCATGGGAATTGATGCTTGATGCCGGTGCCGGAGTTGAATACAAGTTTGACCGTCTGGGAGTTTTTCTTGAAGTAAAAGCCCGTTATCTGGATAGTCCCTCTACCGCTTCCGATATGAAGGCATTTTCTAAAGCGGATTCATCCTGGAGTATTCCAATAGTGCTCGGTCTATCATTTAACTTTTAATAGTACTCCAAGTATAAAGGGGATCCCTATGAATATTAGTATAAAAAGATATAAGTGCTCTATTTTTATTATTACACTTATTTTAACCAGTTTTTTATTGTCCGGCTTGACGGTCGAAGCGGCTAACTGGGCCACGGGAATTAAAAACAGACTTAATCCTGTGGTCACCACCCGTGACGATAAAGGGGTTTGGTTTATTAAGGGTGATGTGACTGCGCCGCTCTATGATGTTTTCGAAGCAATGGGGTATGCTGTTGCGACTGATCGGCTTTGGCAAGCGGAAAAATACCGACGCTTGGGCCGGGGCAAGCTGGCTGAAGTTTTTGGCCCGAGTCAATTAAAAAGCGATATTCAGGTTCGAACCACCAGTTATTCCGAGCAGGAGTATAAGGATGGATTTGCGGCCCTGAACCAGGAAACCAAAGATACCATTAACGGCTATGTCGCCGGTTTTAATCGTCGCATTGCCGAGATCAAAAACGATCGCAGTTTGCTCCCTTTTGAGTTTAAAGCCGTAGGCGGATCATTAGGAATAGATTTTGTCCCCGAAGATTGGAGTTATATTGACGTGCTGGCCTGGGCCACCACGATGTTAAGATATTTCGATTGCGAAGCAACAAGCTCAGGTCAATTAGAAAGTTATGCTCTCTATCAGGAGTTAGCGGCGAAATTTCCCGCCGATTTTCAAAGGATGTTCCAGGATCTCAGGTGGACACAAGATCCCGATGCCGTTACCTATATAGCGGATGAGTCCTTGATGGCCTCAACTTTGAAGAAACAACCTTTGCTGGCGACAAAAAAAACCGAGCCGGGTTTGACTCCTGAAGCCAAGAAAATCCTGGCTGAAAACTCTTCTGATTTTAAAAAGATTTCTCGGGAGATGAGAGAAACCCGGGAAGAGATTGTCGCCAACCTTAAAGAGATCAACGCTTTTGTGAAAATGGGAAGTTATGCGTGGGTTGTTTCCGGTGAAAAAACTGCATCTGGAAACCCTGTAATTTATTCCGGGCCCCAGATGGATCACGCTTTTAAATTTTCGGTTCCTTCCATAGTTGGTGAAGGCTCGATTAAAGCTGGCGGCTTAAATGTTTCAGGAATGACAATTGCCGGGATGCCCGCAATTGTTATCGGCCGAACTCCTCACCATGCCTGGTCAATGCAGGTTGGTCATGCCCATACTACGGATTACTACCTTGATGATATCTCGACAATGGTTCTGCACCGAGTCGAAGTCATAAAAGTGGCGGGACAGGCCGATGTTCAACTGCCGGTATACAGAACACCCCATGGCCCAGTTGTAAACGCCGACCCGGTAATTTCCTGGAAATACGCCCATTGGGGACGTGAATTTTCAATGGTTGGGACTTACCTGGAACTGGCCCGGGCTCAGAGCATGGATCAATTTGGTAAGGCAATCGCTAAAGTCTCCCTTTCCCAACACTATTGCTATGCCGACTGTGACGGCAATATTGCATACTGGATGTCCGGTTTTGATCCCGTCCGGGCACCGGGCGCTGATACCAGATTTCCCCAGATGGGAGATGGCAGTGCCGAGTGGCCTGAACCGGTTACATATAAACCTCTGGCTACGGAACGTAATGGAGCAAAAGGCTATTATGGCGGCTGGAACAGTAAAGCCAGTCCCGGCTATGCGAATGCACCCAACGAAGCTTCATACTTTTTTGGACCTTTTCACCGGGGTCACGTGATCAATGATTATCTGGCAAGCCATGACAACCTGACTTTTGCAGATGTCAAAAATCTGGCTCTCTATATCGCAACCACCGATTCAATCAGGAAAGAATTTCTGACCTCGAACCAGGATACCTATGGTGATGGTGGTAATCCCTGGGAATTTGTTAAAAATGATTTTATAGCGGCGGTTCAGGCAGCGCCGACGGATTTGCGAAATGCCGCCTTGGTACTTCTTGCAAACTGGGACGGGCATTTTGTCGAGGGTGGCCCGGAGAACTGGACCTTTGGTACGGATCGTTCTGATGCCTGGATACTCATGAACGAGTGGATCAGTGAAGTTATTAAAATGACTTTTACCGACGAGCTTGGTTCGGGTGAGAACCGGGTGGTACTATTTAACGTGCTTCTGCACGGCCTTTCCGGTTATCCGACGAGCATTACCAATTTGTATGATTGGTTCGGGAATAAAACCGATGCGAGTGCTCCCCAAACTGCGAACGACATTATCGTTGCAGCCTTGGACAAGACTTTGACGGTACTGGGTGATCATCCGTGGGGAGCTGCTAAACGAGGCCAGATTACATATTCACATGAGATGATAGGACCTCTTCATTCACTGCCGACATCTTGTCGTTCAACCTATGCCCATTGCGTAGAGATGGGGCCCAAAGGCCCGGTACGAATCGAAAGCATGCTGCCCCTTGGACAATCCGGCACTATTTTAATGGATGCTACCGGTAAACCGCTATTTGATCCCAATTTTTTCAGCATGTCACCGGTTTATGATGGGTTTCAGCATAGGAAGTTTCCTTTAAACAACTAATATTCCTTTACTAAAACAAGTCTGCACAAAAAAGGACAGGGCCTGAAAAGCCCTGTCCTTTTTTGGTTTGTTTCGGGGTTTGTTCCAGGGTTTTACTTTTCTCACTTGACGAATCAGCTACTCTTGTGTATTCTCCCTACCTAACGTTAGTTAAGGCATTTGTTCCGGGGACACCTTACTTAATTGTATTCAGAGAACACAGGGCAAATCTTGATCATATATCCATAATATATTGAAATATGTAA
>JAUVDU010000327.1 GCA_030595135.1 Deltaproteobacteria bacterium
ACATCAGGAGTCAGCAGGTCGTGCCAGACAAATTTACCCTGATGATGGACTCCCGTAGCCGGAGAAGTGACGGGGGTTAATTCTAATTTGTGAGAACATCCGGTAAACAACGGAAATACGATTATAAGTATGATTAGTGCCCGGTGCAGTTTCATAAACGCTCCTTTTCGATAATTTTTACAACTAACTTGTTGTTAAGTTGTAATTTAAAATGTCGGAAATGTCAATTAATCTAATCCGGCTTATCCCGTTATGTTCACTGCGAAGCAAAGAACGCCGCTGTCTGCTTCGAATTAACGCAAAAATTAGGGGTGTCTGAATAGTTTTTGATGATTTTTGCAAACATGTTCTTGACATGGTATGGATAGTTATTGCATTATCCTCTAGCGCTTGCTCGGCTGGGGTCATTTCTTGACACTTGGCGGCCGAAAGGTTCGCGCTAAACCAAAATATTAACCCGCCACTTGTCAAGATGTGACCCCATTATTGAGGGCGCAGCAAAATTCGCGAATTTTCAATGTAACTTAAGCAGATTTTACAGATTAGCTGAATAGTTACAATTTTTCTTATTTCTTGTGACCAGTTTTAATGGGTAAGGCCACTAAGGGGAAAAGTGTGAAGAAACCACATAGTGCAAAAGATTTGATTCGTTTTTACAGTTACGGCATTTTTATTGTGTTGCTGGGGTTCGCGGTTGCTTTTCAGTTTATTGAGCCGGCACCGCCGACCAAGCTGACGCTTGCGGCTGGGGCTCCGGGTGGGGCCTATTTGGAATTTGCCAAGGAGTATCAAACGCTTCTGGCCGAGGATGGTGTCACTCTTGAGATTCTTGAGACTTCCGGGTCGATGGAGAATCTCTCGCTTTTGAGCAGCGGCAAAGCTGATGCGGCACTAATGCAAAGTGGTATAGCAAACTCTCGGGAATATCCAGACCTGTTAGGTCTTGGCAGTCTCTATTTTGAACCGTTATGGGTTTTTACACGTCAAGGTCTCACGCTTACGAGGATATCGGAGATTTATGGTAAAAAAGTAGTACTCGGTTCTGAAGGGAGCGGTACCCGCAAAGTGGTTTTTCAATTGCTTAAAGATAACGGGATCGAGGTCGGTAATCTTAATGAGGTTGAATTGACCGGCATGTCTGCGGTGGAGGCCATCCAGCAAGGTTCGGTTGATGTTCTTTTTTTAGTTTCAGCAGTCACATCGTCGATGGTTAACTCCTTGGTGGAGAGTGATCATCTGACGTTGACAAATTTTGTGCGCTCGGATGCTTATGCCCGACGGTACAGCTTTTTGTCCAAGGTAACTCTGTCCCAAGGGGTCGTGAACCTTGAAAAAAATATTCCGGCGCAAGATGTCGAGTTGGTCGCCCCGGCTGCGACTATGGTCGTGCGCGAGAGCCTCCATCCGGCTCTGGCCGGTTTATTGACTCAGGTTATTGCTCAGGTGCACGGCAAGGGTTCTTTACTCAACAGCTATCGTCGTCAGTTTCCCTCAGCTGAATATCTTGATTTTCCTTTAAGTGACGATGCCGACCGCTTTTATCGTAGGGGCGTTCCCTTTATGCAGCGTTATCTGCCTTTCTGGATTGCGATTCAGTTTGATCGCTTGAAGTTGTTGCTGTTACCTCTGCTGGCTCTGTTAATTCCACTGTTTAAGATTTTGCCGCTGACCTACCGTTGGCGCATGCGTTCCCGCATCTATCGCTGGTACGATACTTTGCAAAATCTTGATTATGAAGTTCGCCGGGAACCGACAAAAAGTGCGGTAGATGCTTTTTTTGTCCGCATAAACGAAATTGAGAATGAGGTGCGCCAGATTAGCGTTCCTCTTCCTTATGCGGCGGAACTCTACGGCCTGCGTCACCATATTGATCTTTTGCGGCGGCAGGTTGGGGAGATAAAAGAAAAGGTCTAGGGACTAAAAAAGAAGTTGTTGATAAATATATTGTTATAAAAGGATATTGGTTGATGAAAATGCAGAAAAAACTGGTTATGATATTATGGTTGTGTTGTTGGTTGTGTAATGGCGCTTGTCTCGGGCGGCAAGTTTCGGAGAGCGCTGGGGCTCCGGCTACCGGATTGGAGAGTCAAAATCGGGTGGTGCCGCCGCCGGAGGAGGAGTCGATTACCAAGGAGTATATCCATGATTGGACCTTTCCCATTGCCGAAGATTCCGGCAAACCATCGGCTTCGGGGGCAGGGGAGAGTAAAGAAGAGCAAAAGCGCATGATGACGGATGAAACCGACAACTATATTCGGGCCTGGTCTTTTCCCTCTTCAGAAGGAGATAAACCGGAAAAATCTTCGGCCCCTTTCAAAGAGCGCCGGAAACAGCTTCAAGCCGAGCCCGACGATACCGATGAATATATCAATAGCTGGACTTTTGACTAGATTTTTACTCGTAGGCCTTGAAATAATAGCGGTTTAAGTCAAACAGGCCGGCCTGGATCGGTTGTTCTTCGAAGAAACGTTTTTGGAACCAGTCAAAATAGTCCCAAAAATCATCATCAGCTCGGTTGACGCCGAACTTCTTTAGCTCCTCCATACCATTTTTATCTGTCTCAAAATGGTTCATCATCTGCAAAAATTCGGGCAGCTCCTTTAGCTTAACATCGAAGAAATAGTTGGGGTAGGAGCCAACAAAACCTTTGATGAAATCGATGCTGTCGAGCTCCGGATTGAGATTTTTATCCTCGGAAAACATTACGGCGACATTATCGTGCCAGCGGTTAACGACGATTGAGATCACCACGTCATCCCGGTCATCCTCTTCGTTGACCCGGATTCGGACATAGGCCAGGTTGGCATTATGGTTGTTAACGTTCTTGACCATGGCCGTGCCGGGCCGGGCCGTGGCCCTGAAACCCTGCATGAGGTGATCCGTCGTCTTGTACTCTTTGGGTAGTTCAGGGTATGGTTGGTTGGCGGCCATGTAGTTTACCTGGTCAAACGTGATTTCACAGTCAGGGCGGAAATGGTGCTTGATAAGGTGTTCAATAAACTCTCGTTTAGGGTCATCGCTGCTAAACGAAATTTGGGCCGGCATCGCTGAATTATAGTAGTTAAGCGAGTCGAGTTTGATCTCCTGATTCCACGTCTGCATGAACTCCCGGCGCTTTTCGCCGGGCATAAACTCGAGCAAGTTACTCTCTCCCTCGACCCGC
>JAUVDU010000303.1 GCA_030595135.1 Deltaproteobacteria bacterium
AGCAACGGCGCACCGGCAGCACAGATGGCAACAAACTTTTCCGCCGCCGAACGGGCCAAAACCGGCGTAATCACCCCGGCGGCATCGACGGCGGCAATATAGTTTTCCAGGCCCCGATCATCAACCTGCGAGAGCAGAACACAACATCCCTCAACTAACAGTTGGGCAACCTCGACATGACGCTTAAACCAGCTCTCCGCCACAGCCACCAGCCGCTCAATGGCAGCCGTCCCCGGCGGCGACTGGCAGCAATTGATCTTTTGCAAAAGCTTTTCACCCAATTCGGCATCACATTGAAAAAGGGGATCAAGCAGTGAGAGATAAATGGTATGGTTATCGTGAGTCATTAACAAAATATAATAATTATTTATCGTAACTTCCAAGTAACCACTTGCTTGCTACTTGGAAGTTAACAAAAACCGCAATAAAAAAACTTCACTCTGCCGTAAGGCGGGGACTGGGTTTAACGGGAGTACCGGTTATCAAGAGCTCGCGTAGTGTCAAACCATAATGCACACCAAGGGTACCCGATAGCCTGTCCCCCTCGAAGTGAGCGAAGCAAAGTTCGCCGTTGTCAGTTGCAACTTTATAGCAAGCACCTGAAGTTAGAAAAAACAATGATTTAAGGGCTCAAGCAAAAATATCGGAAATAATCTCATCCAGAGTCTCCAGCAAACCGAGATCGTCGGTCAAAGGCTGAGCAATCGCTGCCTTACAAGCCCGAGCCGGATCAATGCCTTGCCGAATCAACTGACCGGCATAGATCAAAAGCCGGGTACCGGCCCCCTCGGCCAAACCTTGTTCACGAATCTGGCGAATTTTACCGGCAAGATGAACCAGACGAATCGCTTCATCAGAACCGACACCACTCTCCTGAGCGACAATCGCACTTTCGGCCGCAGCTTCAGGGTAATCAAACTCCAAAGCAACAAAACGCTGCCGGGTACTCTGCTTAAGATCTTTCAAAACCGACTGGTAGCCGGGATTGTAGGAGATCACCAACTGAAAATCGGGATGCGCCTTGACGACTTCGCCCCGTTTATCAATCGGCAAAACCCGCCGGTCATCAGCCAGCGGATGGATAACCACGGTCGTATCCTTGCGCGCTTCAACCACTTCATCGAGATAACAGATAGCACCTCCCCGCACGGCTTGAGTCAACGGCCCATCCATCCAAACGGTCTCATCACCGGTCAAAAGATAACGCCCGACCAAATCGGCAGCGAAGAGATCCTCATGACAAGAGACAGTCACCAACGGCCGCCCTAAACACCAGGCCATATATTCAACAAACCTCGTCTTACCGCAACCGGTCGGCCCTTTCAGCATCACCGGCAACCGTTCACTGCAAGCCGCGTCAAAAAGCTTAATCTCGTCAGCCACCGGCAGATAGTAAGGCTCTTCAGTTAATAGATAATCAGTTAACGGTTTCATTTCCAACATATTTTATCCCCCATGGCAAACACACCATTTTTTTCAACCTGCTCAAATTCCGAGACCATCCAACGAAGTGAAACGCAGAGCCTCAGCAACAGTAACTTAAGTTTTCCAATCATTGACATTAGTCTCAATAATCATATATAGCGTAAAAGTGAATATAAGATAAGCACACAAACATTCATATTTAAATACATGAATTCATCCGAAATATCAACTTATCAAGGCCAACCACCCTGATAAGATAGTGCACGACCAAAAGGAGAAGGAAATGGAGTGGTACATTGAGGTTTTGAAGAAATATGCGGTTTTCTCTGGTCGAGCAAGACGGAAAGAATACTGGATGTTTTTTCTATTTAATGTGATTATTACATTTGTACTTGGCATTGTGGAGTGGATATTGGGCAGTTCCGGTATAATCGGCACATTATACAGTCTTGCAATACTGGTACCAAGTATTGCCGTTTCGGTCAGAAGACTGCACGATACGGAACGCTCCGGCTGGTGGCTTCTAATCGGCTTAATCCCCTTAATTGGTACAATAGTTTTATTCATTTTCATGATCCAAGAAGGTAAGTATGGTGAAAATGCCTATGGCTCAAATCCGAAACTAGCAACCGCGTAGGCACTTAACAATCGAAGCGGCCACAATTTTAAACCATTCCAACAAAATACCAGGAGAATAACATGAACCCGGAAGTAGCCCTAAATCAAGCCACTGAGATTTTATTTACCTACGGCCCTAAATTGATAGCCGCTATTGCGGTTTGGATTGTTGGTGGCTGGATTATAAAAGTGCTTATCAATGCTTTTGGCAAGATAATGGATAAAGGAGGTGCGGATCCTTCTCTAAAACCTTTTCTGAAGGGTGCGGCAGGTGCGCTCCTGAAAATCATGTTGGTCATTAGCGTGCTCAGCATGCTGGGGATTCAAATGACATCCTTTATTGCGATTCTGGGTGCTACCGGCCTGGCCGTAGGTATGGCCCTTTCCGGTACGTTACAGAATTTTGCCGGGGGCGTGATGATTCTGATCTTTAAGCCTTTTAAAGTCGGTGACGTGATTGATGCTCAGGGTTATATAGGTACGGTATCTGAAATCCAGATTGTTAATACTCTTTTGAAAACACCTGACAATAAAACAATAATTATTCCCAACGGCGGCCTCTCAACCTCTTCAGTGACTAACTTCTCCACCGAAGACCAAAGAAGAGTCGATTGGACAATAGGAGTTGGATACGGCGACGATCTCGACAAGGCCAGGCAAGTTATTAAAAAACTGTGTGACGATGACTCAAGGATCCTAAAAGATCCTGAAGTCTTTATCGGCGTTTCAGAATTGGCCGATAGTTCGGTTAATTTCGCCGTCAGAGCATGGGTGAATGCGGCCGACTATTGGGATGTTTTCTTTGCCATGAATGAGAACATTTATAAAACATTTGATCGTGAAGATCTGAATATCCCATATCCTCAAATGGATGTTCATGTCCATAAGAACGTATGATAGAAAGGTGAAGATAAAGACAACATTTTGGGTTTTCGTTTTATCTCTTTGCATTTCAAGTTCATGCGTCGCAAACTGTTTTCATTCCGAATTTGTGATACTTTTGCATGGCCTGGCCAGATCAAACAGCTCAATGTCAAAGATCGAAAGCCGATTATCTGCCGAAGGATATCGCGTAATAAATTTAGATTATCCGTCACGTTACAAAACGATTGAGGAAATAGCCAATACAATCCTTCCACAAATCTTTGAATTTTGCCGACAATCGGGAGCAACAAAAATCCATTTTGTGACCCACTCGATGGGAGGCATTATTGTTCGCTACTACCTCAAACATCATGAGATGCAAGATCTTGGGAGGGTCGTGATGTTAAGTCCACCGAATGGGGGCAGTGAGGTCGTGGATAAGC
>JAUVDU010000238.1 GCA_030595135.1 Deltaproteobacteria bacterium
TAAATCTTTCATCAGATTGACAACAGCGCGGTAACGCAAAGGGGGAATCCAACCGGCATAGCCGCCCATTTGTGCGGCCGGATGTTTTTCCGGCATCGTCATGAGCGCAACCGCTACTTCTCGCGCCAACTCGTCTGCAGTACCCACTAATTTTGCCAAAGGCCACTCAGGGTACAGTTGGGTACTGTGAGAATAGATAAAGTCGTCTGTTTTCCGGCCGAGAATGATGAAATCAGCCAACTTAATTTCACCTTTATCGGCAAGACGTTCCAGAATCCCGGTACGAACCGTCCCGACGTCCGCCTGACCCTCCTTAACCGCAAAAACCACCGGTTCCTGCCTACCGGCAAAGAGAACTTGGCGGCAATCTTTCGCCGGGTCAATTCCATATTTTCTCAGTTCAACCAGCTGCATCCGCCAACCACCGAAAGCCTCTTCATGAACCCCGATTATAGTTTTTCCTTTAATGTCCGAAAAACCCCTGATATCGGCCCGGTCGGCCCGAGCAAAGATGACCCCGCCAAATTGTTGTTCGGCTTTGCCACCCACATTGTTGACCAACGTCACAATCTGGCTCACACCAAATGATTCTTTCAGTCCAATATAGGCGATGGGATTGGTTAAAACAAAATCAACCTGGCTCTTATCAACCGCAATTTCCATCTCATCAAAACCCACCATCGGGATCATGACAAAATGATAACCTTCGATTGTTTGAGAAAGATATGCTGCCGTAGCTGACCATTTCTTTCGAGCAGCTTCAACTCCGCTATGGGCTCTGACCGCGATTTTCACCTCTTTGGGAGGATGATTTTCATAAGCACCAATTTTTACGGAAAGTGATTCTGAACCGACAACGGTATGTGGGGAAAGGAGACTTGCTGCCAATAAAGACACGACTGAAAGCAAGAGTAAGAAGAAAAAATGTTTTTGGCTATGAAAACATTGCGAATAACTTATTGGTAGTTCTATTTTTTGTCGCATCTCTTCCCCTATGTGCAGATGATACAGTTTTTACCGTTTTCCTTTGCCTGGTATAGGGCTATATCCGCTTTTTTGAAAAGATCTTCTTTGGTCATGGGCTGGACGTATTCGGTCACCCCAAAACTGCAAGTGACTTTAATTGTATCACCTCCGGTTACGAAATCATCAACCCTGACCGGCTTCCAACTCTTTAACCTTGTCCCTGAGCTCCTTAATCCGAAACTCCCGCCCGACAAAAAGATCATTCATGCGTTCAAGTTCGGCGACCTTCTCTTCGAGCTCAGCGGTTCGCTCTTTGACCAGCTCCTCCAGATGTTCACGGTGCTTTTCCAGTTCCGCCACCTTCTCTTCAAGCTTGGTCGCGACCACATCCGAGTATTTCCTCAGATACTCTTCCTCCTCCTTGATTAACTCTACCGGGACCGGCTGCTCCTCGCCCTCTATCTGCTGGATGACAGCCTGCAATTTCTCCAGTAACTCTTCCGGTTGCAGGGATTTCTCAATAAAAACCCGGGCTCCCAGGGCAAGGGCAAGTTTTTCATCATTACTGCCGGTATAAACAGCGGAGTAAAAGATAAAAGGGATACTCTTCAGCTCTTCATCCTGGTTGATATTTCTTAAGAACCGAAAACCATCCATCCCCGGCATCAGGGCGTCGGAGATGATCAGGTCGGTTTTGTGAAGCTTAAGCATCTCAAGCCCCTCCTGTCCCTCTGCCGCCTCTTGCACCTCATGACCTTTGCTTTCCAGCACTTTGCGCAGGAAACATCTGTCCACCTTGCGGTCATCCACGATGAGGATATTCATTTTTTCTGGCATATCGTCTCGACCTCCTTGACAAACGTATAGGGGTCTATGGGCTTTTCTATGTAACCGTCAAAGCCTCCTTTGAGATACCTTTCCCGATCTCCGGCCATGGCAAATGAGGTCACCGCAATTATGACAATCGTACTGTCGTTCGCAGAAGCCCTTATCCTTGCGGCGGTCTCCATCCCGTCAATGCCGGGAAGCTTTATGTCCATAAGAATGAGGTCGGGATTTCCCTCTAAGGCAAGCCTTACCCCTTCCTCTCCCGATTCCGCCTCGATGACGGTTTCATAGCCATGACTTTTCAGCAGCTTCAGGATAAGCCGCAGGTTATTCTTGTTATCTTCAACCACCAGCACTCTCTTCATCATTGCCCCTCCTTAACCAAAGGAATAACCAGGGTAAAGGTACTCCCTTTCCTATATTCGCTTACAACTTTGACATTGCCGTTAAATACACTCGTCATAATCTTTTTGGTGAGATAAAGTCCGAGACCCGTACCCTCCGTCGCCGCCTTCAGCGGTGAATCGAGCCGAATGAAAGAAGTAAAGAGTTTTGGAATGTCCTCTTTTTTGATACCGATACCAGTATCCCGCACCGATATCTGCATGGTGTCGGATTCTCTCACGGCGCCCAACTCTATCGTCCCCTTTTGCGTGAACTTTACGGCGTTGCTCATGAGGTTCAGCACACATTGGAGCAACCTTTTCTTGTCGCTTATCAGGCTGAGATCTTCCGGATAATCGGTCTTGATTGTCAGCTTTTTCTCCTCAGCTGCCACCGAGACCGCCGTTACCGCCTCTTTTAAAACCTCATCGAGCTTAACATCTTCGAAGTAGACCTCCATTCGGTCTGATTCGATCTTGGAGATATCAATAACATCATTGATGAGACCGAGAAGCTGTTTTGACGAGTTAAAGACAATCTGGAGATCTTCCTTGACCTCCTGATCGACCTTACCCGAAAATCCCTGCAAGATTAACCCGGTAAAACCGATGATGGAATTGAGAGGAGTTCTTAATTCGTGACTCATTGAGGCGATAAACATACTCTTTAGCCGGTCAAGCTCTTTAAGATGTAAGTTGGCTTGGTTTAATTCCTCGGTTCGTTTGGCCAATTCGGCTTCGGCTTGCTTTTGACTGGTTATATCCTCGATTACAAGGATGCTGCCATTTGAAATTAATCGCCCTTTCAGTAACATGAACTTCCGGTTTATCAGAACCGGGGGCAGGTCGAATGGTTCTCTGCCTTTTTTGAGACAATTCTCAACAATCTTTGCCAGGGCCGGGATATCTTTTGCCAGTTCCAGTATATGTAAACCAAGGGCCCTGTTTACGGACATTTTCCGGCCCAGATATTCAATGGCCAGGGCGTTGGTCATGATAACTTCACCCTCTAGATCAAAAGCAAGAATACCATACGGGGCATTGGCCATAATGGAGATCAAAAACTCCTTCACCTCATACAGGATTTTTGCCTCTTCCCGCTCAACCATACCCATATTTTTCACCTCTTTCTTTTAGCGACAAGAACCGTGGCATCACCATATTGGCGGCAATAGTTCTCCATGATGTACTGAGCTATGCACTGGGCGTTTTGCTCTAAAGGCAGCTCGTCCTCAGTAAAGCGCGGGCTTATCCCGTCGGAGCACATAATGATGATAATCTTGCGACCGCAGCGATGTCTCTGTAATTTTAAATGCGGCAGTCTGATATCTCCGACAAGTCCTCTCTGGCTGTGGAGATGTATGGAATTGGCTGTACCCATCACATCAACTGTGGTATCACCCGCGCCCAGGTAGTGCAAAGAGCGGGGTTTTAAGAGCAGGAGACCCATTACACAACTCCTGGTCGCGGAAATATCAAACTCCTTCCTCATCCTCTTATGGCACCTTGTGGCAATTGTCAGGAGGCCCGATTTGTAATTTTCTTCTATAATTCCTTTGACAAATTTGGCAACCTTGTGGGCATTGGATCCATTACCGGTTCCATCAATAACCGCCAACAACGCCCTATCCCCTTTAAATTCATGGATCACATAGGCATCACCATTTACCGGGTAGCGTGGGTCATTAACAGAGATTATACCATATTCGAGTTCTTCTGCAGGAATAGGCAAATATTTTCTCATAATGACT
>JAUVDU010000125.1 GCA_030595135.1 Deltaproteobacteria bacterium
GGGTCGGCAAGCTGGTGGTTGCTGATTTCGATCTGGTCGAGCCTTCCAACCTGAATCGGCAGCACTATTTTATCGATCAGATTGGGTTGCCGAAAGTGCTGGCCTTGCAGGAAAGTTTACAGCGGATCAATCCCGGCGTGCAGGTTGAAACAATTCAAGAGAGAATTACTCCCGGAAATCTGCTTGACCATTTTTCCGGGGTTGATGTGATGGTTGAAGCCTTTGATGCGGCTGATCAAAAAACGATGTTGATCAGCCATTTTTTACGTGATTGTCCGCAAATACCGTTAGTCGCCGCCTCGGGGATGGCCGGCTATGCTCCTTCTAACAGTATCACAACGCGCAAAGTGGCTAACAATCTCTACCTCTGCGGTGACGGCGTTAGCGCAGTACTGCCGGGGCAAGGTTTGATGGCACCCCGGGTCGGGATTGCGGCGCACCATCAGGCCAACGCGGTCTTAAGGTTACTGCTTGGCGAAGAGCCGGAATAAGGAGTTGATGGCGTCGTAAAAAGTTCCGATATCCTGCGTTGTTGTGGTTCTCCAGACACTCGACATACTATATGTATAGTCTCGCGCCTGGAGAACCACAACACCTTGTCTATCGAAATTTTTACTTAGCCATCCCGCGACTTTTTATGAGTTCATTAGGAGTTAAAAATTTATGGATTTATGTGTCAACGGTCAGAGTAGAGAATTTCCCCAACCGCTCAATGTCGAGCAGTTGCTTGAACAACTGGAGCTGAAGCCGGAGCGGGTTGTGGTTGAACTGAACCGGGAGATCTTGACTATCGACAGACATGCCGACATTCAGCTCCAGGATGGTGACACTCTGGAGCTGATCCAGTTTGTTGGCGGTGGTTGAGAGAAATTATCATTAAAACCTACGGGATATTATTATCATGGATAAATTAATAATCGCAGGACGTTCCTTCAACTCACGGTTGCTGGTCGGTACGGGCAAATTTGCCTCGAACCAGGCGATGGTCGCGGCCATGGAGAACTCCGGTTCTGAAATCGTTACGGTTGCTCTGCGCCGGGTTGATATTGACAATCCTGCGGATTCGTTGCTTTCCCATATCGACCGGAATCGTTATCTGCTGTTACCGAACACCAGTGGGGCTCGTGATGCCGAAGAGGCGGTGCGCCTGGCCCGGCTGGCCCGGGCTGCGGGCTGTGAACCTTGGATCAAATTAGAAGTTACACCCGATCCTTACTACCTGCTTCCGGATCCGATTGAAACCCTGAAAGCGGCGGAAATTTTAGTTAAAGATGGTTTTATTGTGCTTCCCTATATGCCTGCGGATCCGGTTTTGGCCAAACATCTGGAAGAGGCTGGAGTCGCAACTTTGATGCCGCTCGGAGCGCCGATCGGCACTAATCGGGGGGTTCGCACTCGTGATCTCATTGCTATTATCATTGAGCAGGCGACGGTGCCGGTGGTTGTTGATGCCGGTCTCGGAGCCCCCTCCCACGCGGCCGAAGCGATGGAGATGGGGGCGGATGCGGTTTTAGTAAATACCGCACTTGCTGATACTCCCGATCCGGCGGCTATGGCCCGGGCTTTCTGCAAAGGGGTTGAAGCCGGGCGTGAAGCCTATCTCGCCGGGCTCGGGCCGCAGCGACAAAAAGCTGAAGCCTCCAGCCCTTTGACCGGTTTTTTAAGGAACAACTGATGAGTTTTTTGTCACAACTTCAACAATATCCACAAGCCCGATTGCGCGAGCAAATCCTTTCCGCAACCACGTCGCAAATTGACCAGGCCTTGCGGCGGCAACGGTTAAGTCTGGAGGATTTTGCCTGCCTGCTTTCACCGCAGGTCAACGATGACCAGCTTGAGCAGATGGCAAACCTGGCGCATCGTATCACGAGTCAGCGTTTTGGCCGTATTATCCAACTTTATGCACCGCTCTATCTCTCGAATGAATGTTGCAACGGCTGCAAGTATTGCGGTTTTAACGCCGACAATGATCTACCTCGCAAAACCTTATCGTTAGATGAAATCGAAAAGGATGCGAAAGTCCTGCGCAAACAGGGCTTTCGCCACCTTCTGCTCTTGACCGGAGAGGCCCCGAAAGTGGCCGGAATTGATTTTCTGGAAGCGGCAATCAAGCGGATTAAACCGCTTTGCGGATCAATTTCAATCGAAGTTTTTCCCATGGATACGGACGGTTACATACGGATGGTGGCGGCCGGAGTCGATGGTTTGACTGTTTATCAGGAAACTTATGATGCCGAGCTTTATCGCGAACTGCATCCCTACGGGCCGAAAAGTAATTACAACTTTCGCCTGGAGGCTCCGGAAGCTGCCGGCGTTGCCGGATTGCGGCGGATTGGGGTCGGGGCGCTGCTCGGGTTGGGAGATTGTCTGACCGATGTCTTTTACACTGGTTTGCATGCTCTCTATCTGGCCCGACGTTTCTGGCGCACCCAGGTTACGATCTCTTTTCCCCGGTTGCGTCCGGCGGAAGGAGGTTTTCAGCCGCGCAGCCTTGTTTCCGACCGGCAGCTGACCCAATTTATTTGTGCCTTGCGGCTTCTGATTCACGATGCCGGGCTGATTCTTTCAACCCGCGAAAGTGCCGAGCTGCGCGACAACCTGCTGCCGCTGGGAATCACTCAGATGAGCGCCGGTTCCTGCACCGCCCCCGGCGGTTATAGTGACAATAGTAACGAAGGCGAACAATTTTCGATCAGCGATCACCGGAGCCCGGCCGAGTTGGCTGAATTACTTGCCGCTCGCGGCTATGAAGCGGTCTGGAAGGATTGGGATAACGCCTTCCTCGAACAAGCTTCTTAAAAGTTTTTTTTAAACGAAAAGGGTAACTATTCAGCTTGGAGACTGCCTGAACGCCCGATGGTGGTTTAAATCTCAACAGGATGCTAAACAGTTCCAAGTAACGATACAGCAGTTACTTGGAAGTTACGCAAAAAGTAAAAAGGAGATAACATTATGGCCGTTGACCCGGGAATAAAAATTTTGCTGGTCGAAGATGCCGGTACTATGCGGAAGATGGAAGTTCGCATTTTAAATCAGTTGGGTTTCTCTAATGTTGTCGAGGCTGTAGATGGGAAGGATGCGGTTGAAAAACTGGAGCAGGAAGCGGGGATTCAACTGGTTATCAGTGATTGGGCGATGCCGGAGATGGACGGTCATGAACTGTTGTGCTGGATGCGGAGCCAGGCGTCGTTTAAAGATATTCCTTTTCTCATGGCCACTGGCCACGGTGATAAGGCATACACAGCCCAGGCCCTGGAAAGCGGGGCTAACGGGGTAGTGCCCAAGCCTTTTAGCCCGGACGAATTGCGTATCCATATTGACAAGACGTTCGGTATAGAGGAAGAACCAGCCCCTACGCTTGAAACTCGTCCGAAAATCAGTGCTGCCGGTAAAGTGCATCTGAAAATGGCCCACATTCAAATTACCGACCATCTTACACTCGGGGTTGCGCAACACCTGATCAAAACGGGAAAGAGCTCGCCTGAGCATTTCGATCTTGAGACTTTGTGTATGTCGAGTTGGAATCCGGTTCAGGCCGCTCTCGAAAACGGAGAAGTTGACGGTGCTTTTATTTTAGCCCCGATGGCGATGGATCTTTTCGGCTATGGGGTGCCGATTCGCATGGTTTTACTGGCCCACCGCAACGGCAGTATTATGGTGCGCAATAAAGCGATTAAATACAATAAACCCTACCAGCAGTTTTTCAAGCACAAAGCCTTTTTTATACCCCATAAAATGTCGATCCATAATATGCTCAGCCATATGTATTTCACCCAGATGGGGTTGCGGCCCGGCGTCGCCGGTAATGAAGCGGTTAATGTGCTCTTTGATGTGGTGCCGCCGGTGCAGATGCCGAATTTTCTGTCCGAGAATATTGACTCCAGCGGTTTTATGGTGGCTGAGCCGATCGGCTCCCGGTCGATTGCCGCTGGAATTGCCGAACGCCAACTTCTATCGAGCGAACTTTGGGACAATCATCCTTGTTGTGTGGCGGTTTTTCGTCAAGATTTTATTGATGAGTACCCAGACGCGGTGCAGGAGTGTGTCAATCTGCTGGTTGAGTCCGGTAAGTTTATCCGGGACAACGTGGATACTGCTGCGCAGATTGCGGTCGGTTTTCTAGATCCCAAGAAAGAGCTCGGGCTTAAAGAGGCAGTTCTTAAAAACGTACTTTCCGATCCCAAAGGGATCAAGACCGACAATCTCTATCCCGTCATCGAGGAACTCAATACTATTCAGGAGTACATGACCTCTAAGATGGGGGTCGGACGAATTATTGATCTGCATAAATTTGTCGACATGAGATTTGCCGATATTGCCTGCAAAGATGATCTTAAGGCCCGGGCTGCGGAGGAAGGCGCGAGTGTCGGGGCTCAGCGTTTGCCTGCGTTTGAGTCCGATGGCGCCAAAAAAGTTCGCGAAGGGAAATACCTGACCTTCGATCTCGGGGATGAATGTTATGGCATTAATATTATGGATATTCGGGAGATTGTCGGGTTGTTGCCGATTACGCAACTGCCGCAAATGCCTGCCGCCTTTAAGGGGGTGGTTAAGCTTCGAGATAAAGTTATTCCGGTGATGGACATGCGGAAAAAATTTGGTTTGGAAGAGATGGCTTACCACGCTCGCACCTGTATCATCATCATTGAAGTATCCGGTCTTTCCGGCTCAACTCTGATGGGAGGCATCGTCGATTCCGTCTCTGAAGTGCGTCAGATTATGGAGAAGGATATTGAAGATCCGCCCAAAATCGGCGCTAGTCGTGAAGGCGGGTTTATTCTCGGTATAGCTAAAACGGGAAAAAAAGTGACTATTCTCTTAGAGATCGACCGGATTCTGCATGCTCAAGAGGTTGTTCAGCTGGCTCAGACGGGGTGATGGCAGTTGAAAATCTTGTTCAATAAGAAAATATTCAAAAGTGAAGCACCTCTCTGGAGCTTGCTGTGATACGGATCGCTCTGTTTATTCTCTGCACCATTTTTTTTGTTTGTTTCTCTAGGCGGGCTTTAGGTAATCCGGGAAGTCACGGTTTTTATCGATTCTTTGTTTTTGAAGGGCTTCTCCTTTTGGTTTTACTGAATCATCCCTATTGGTTTAGAGAGCCATTTTCACCGTTGCATCTTGTTTCCTGGTTTTTTTTAGGCGTTTCAATCTTTTTTGTTATCCAGTCTTTTGCACTGCTTAAGCAGCGTGGCGGTCATTCTGAAAGGGAGGAGATGCCGGAGAACCACTCGTTTGAAAATACCGTCCGGGTTGTGGAAGAGGGGCTTTATCGTTATATTCGACATCCGATGTATGCATCTTTGCTTTTTTTGGGGTGGGGTGCTTTCTTTAAACATATTACGTTGTTAAATATTGCTCTGATTATTTTAGTGAGTGCCTTTCTGGTGGTGGTGGCAAAGGTGGAAGAACGCGAAAACATCCAATTTTTTGGTTTAGACTATGCCGATTATATGCAACGGACGAAGATGTTTATTCCCTGGTTACTGTAAAACCAACTGCGGCACCCTCTGAAAAAGTAATTTTCTGTCAGTTTCCTTCCTGTCTACTCACGCTGAATAGTTACCATTGAAATTTAATTCCTGATTGTTTAATATGAATATTATGTTATAAGCTTTAGGTTTTTCTAGGTTAAGGGTTCAGGTAAAAAACAGATTCATAGGATCGGCGGTGGTAGAAAGTTTCATGAAAAAAGTTTTAGTGCTCTATTATTCGCAAAGTGGGCAGCTTAAAAAGGTTATGGATCGTATTGTTGGACGAAGCCGCTATCGCGACAGGCAAAAACCCGCCTCTTACTGGTAGAGAT
>JAUVDU010000260.1 GCA_030595135.1 Deltaproteobacteria bacterium
AAGACCTGGTCGAAAAACTGGACAAAAACTGGTACAAATAAACTCTATTTGATCCCGGAATACAAATCAAAGGGCCGTGCTTAACCGCACGGCCCTTTTTTTATCTTGACAATCATAATTAAGTTCTTTATAAGCGAGAGAAGTTAAGAGAACCTAACTAAGCTTGAGCGTACAGATTATGAAGAGCAGACTGACATCAACTCAAGCTGCCTACCTGGTAGCCGTATACGAACTTGAAAAAGAGTACCGAATCGCCCGCGTCGGCAGCATTGCCAAAGTTTTAAAAGTCGGTCTCTCTTCCGTCAGCGCCGCCCTGAAAACATTGGCCGATAAAAATTTACTTAACTATTCACCACATAACTACATCACGTTAACCGGAGAGGGTCTAAACCTGAGCCGGGAACTGACTAAGCGAAAAATCGTCCTCTACGATTTCCTGCATGAGACGTTAGCCTTGCCTTCGACCGACGCTGACCGTAACGCCCGCCGTTTAGAACAGGCAATCGATGAAAAAACCTATGATCGTTTACTCGATTTCATCAATTTCATCGACAGCTGCCCTCGAGCCGGAGAAAAGTGGCGCAAGGGCTTCAAAGAACATTGTCACGATCCCTTAGATCCTGAAAATTGTGAGCCGTGCCTGGAAAAGAACCTTGAAAACTTCTACCAAAACCGGGAAGCAATAAAGGAGACGACACAAACATCTTCTCCGACCACACTGGCGGATCTCCAACCGGGAGAAAAAGCCCGGATTACCGGCTTGAAGGCTGCTAACCGAAGAGTGGCTGAAATGGGCCTTTTACCGGGTACCATTATAACTATGGAAAGAATCGCACCCCTCGGTGATCCCTGTGAAATACGGCTGAAAGGTTTCAATCTAAGCCTGCGCAAGCAAGAAGCTGCGGCAATCGAGGTGGAACAGATAGAGAGTTAAGAGGCTGACCGGCTATCAAGGCCAATTTTTTTTGCCCTAACAGTTAGTCATATCTAACTTTATACTGTAAAAAACCCACTAATCATGAAACATTATCTTTCAAATAATTCCGAGCCCTTCAACTTAAGAGTTGTTGAGGCCGTCGACCGGGATCAATCCCGCTCACCGGTTAGATCGGCAAATGCTGAGTATCGAATTGCTCTGGCCGGTAATCCCAACTCCGGCAAGTCGACGATCTTCAACCTGTTGACCGGCAGCCGGCAGCGGATCGGCAACTACCCCGGAGTCACTGTTGAGAAAAAAGAGGGGGCCTACAGCTACCGGAAACAAAATTACAAGATTGTCGATCTGCCCGGAACCTACAGCTTGACCGCAGCCGCCAGTGATGAGTTCATAGCCCGACAATTTCTCTTAAATGAAAAACCCGACCTGGTAATCAATATCATCGACGCATCGACCCTGGAACGGGGCCTGGTTCTGACCGCTGAGCTGATTGAGATGGATCTTCCTCTGGTGCTGGTTCTCAATATGATTGATGTAGCCGAGGAGCAAGGGCTGACAATTGATACACAAAAACTCGAAAAACTACTCTCGATACCGGTTATCGCAACCATCGGCCGCCGGGGATTCGGCAAGGATAAACTACTTACGGCAATTGCTGCAAGCAGTAAAAAAGTCGCAACTGATTATTGTTGTCCCGGTTACAACCACCATCTCGAACTGGAGATCGAAAATCTCGTTGCTCTCTTCCAGACGCCACTACCCCAGGATTTACCATCGCGCTGGCTGGCGGTAAAACTCCTTGAAGATGATCCTCGAACTATTGAGATGGTCAAAAAGTCCTGTGTTTCCGGTAACCGCATCGTCAATACGGCGCGCCGGGCTCATCAACGACTGGCAAAAACCTTAAACCGCGATCCGGCCCTGGCCGTAATCGAAGAGCGCTACGGTTTCAGCAGCAGCCTCTGCCGCCAGATCGTCACCGCCTCAATCAGCAAACGGGTTTTACTTTCGGAAAAGATCGATCTGGTCATGACTAATCGACTGCTCGGCTTACCCATCTTTTTTTTGCTCATGTACCTGATCTTTTACCTGACTTTTAGTTGCGGGGCCGGGCCAGCGGAGTGGATCAGCCACGGAATCGGCAAGCTTGGCTTAAGCGTCAGCCGAAACTTGAACGACGGGCCGCTACGCTCTTTACTGATTGACGGTATTCTCGCCGGAGTCGGCAACGTTGTTACATTTATACCCAACATCTTTCTTCTCTTTTTCGCTCTGGCTCTACTTGAAGATACCGGTTATATGGCGCGAGTTGCCTTTCTCATGGATCGGATTATGAAAACTTTCAATTTAAGCGGAAAAAGTTTTATTCCGATGATGGTCGGCCTAGGCTGCTCGGTGCCCGCCATAATGGCCACCCGCACCCTGGAAAATGAGGCAGACCGCCTGACCACGATCATGGTTTTACCACTGATGAGCTGCAGTGCCCGGCTCCCGATCTACACTTTGATTATTCCGGCTTTCTTTGCTCCCAACCTGCAAGCCCCGATTCTTATGGGCATCTACCTGACGGGATTTTGCCTGATGATGTTGACGGCCCGTTTTCTCCGCCGCCATCTCATGCCCGCAGGCGGCTCCCCCTTAATTATGGAGTTACCCCCCTATCGCCTGCCGACCCTGCAGGGCCTTTTCATCCACATGTGGGAGAGAGGACGGCTCTATCTGAAAAAAGCGGGCCTTTTAATCTTTACTCTTTCAATTATTTTTTGGGCTTTGACCAGCTATCCCAAAGCCCCGGCCAGCGAACTCGCCCAACTCCCAAATCCGGCCGAACGCCGTGAAGCGGCGATCTCATACAGCGCTGCGGGCCGCCTCGGACATGCGTTAGAACCGTTGCTCAAACCTTTGGGATTCGACTGGCGTATCGGCACCGCCCTGATCGGAGCCTGCGCCGCCAAAGAGATGTTTGTCGCCCAGATGGGCATCGTTTTCACAGATTCGACCAGCCCAGATGACGCAGGTGCAACTTTAGGACAAACCCTGCGCCGCCACTACGGCCCGCTTACCGGTTTGTGCATCATCTTGTTTAATTTAATCAGCCTGCCTTGCCTGGCAACCCTGGCGGCGACCCGCCAAGAGACCAATTCATGGCGCTGGCCGATATTACAATTTGTCAGCCTCACCCTACTGGCCTGGCTGGTCACCTTTTTCGTCTATCAAACCGGCCGCATGCTCAGCACGTTGTTTGGCTAACCGCAGCAATCGTAAATTAATTTTTTTGCCCTCAAAGTTATCCATACTTAACATGTCAACATAACAAGAAATAACAGAATAAGGATTTTCCCATGCAGTGTTTAAAAGAGTACCAAGCCACCGATTTTCATAAGATCGGCAACCAATTTCTAATGATCACCAAAGACCGTGAGTGCCTGCGCTTTGATCGGGATGAAACAATCATTGAACGAAAAAAAATGGCGCCTGACGATCTCTTTAAGTTCAAACTTCTCTATCATCTCGCCGCCACCATAACCGGCATCAAACCGATAACTATCATGCGATTCAAAGAGCCCCAACCAGCGTTCAAAGAGTGCGCCGGTTGCGATCGACAATGGCAGGAGATAAGAAAACATTTTCAGGGCCAACAAAGCCTCGGCATGCGCCTTTTAGATCACAATCAACGGGGTGAAAGCCTGGTCTTTTATCATCATGAGGCCTGCCGGCGACTACTCTCAATGCCCCGCGTCAAAACTTTCTTAAGAGAGCAAGGCTTCGGCTATG
>JAUVDU010000275.1 GCA_030595135.1 Deltaproteobacteria bacterium
AAGCCACAAAAAGAGTCAGTATCTGTAGATAATTTTTACATTTTCTCATAAAATTCCCTCTTTAGTCACGAGTGCAAACTAAACTTATTAAGTTTTATTACATCAGGTTTGATTTTATATCTACTAAAAAATGATTGGAGAGTCACATTTTTTTGAAACCGGTTTCACGAGGCAACTCCCCGAACAAGCGCTTATACTGTTCTGAAAAACGCCCGAGGTGCAAAAAACCCCAATCCATAGCGGTTTCCAGAACTACATAATACAAAATCAGTATGGGTTAGCAAATTTTACTCGCTAACGTTTGTTGGTTGATATCCTAACTCAAATAGATTACTATCTATAGAATGAGCAACCTATAACAAATTAGTATTCAACACCACGCCCCTCAACCGTTTTGACCCAACTATGAAACAGCTAATTAATAACTAAAACCCGGTTCTCAGAACCAATATCAGTTAAAGGAGACAATCATGAAAAAAATTTCTAAGGTATCAATTTGTTGCCTGTTCGCAATCATTATGATGGGTTTTATGCCACTCCCCGCCTTCGCCGGATCGGCTCATCAAATCAACCAGAAAGTAGAAATCGGCCTGCAAAATCTCTATGCAAGTTCGCCCACAGCGCAGGAACTCGCAACGGTTGCGAAAGGTGTTTTGGTTTTCCCTGATATTATTAAAGGCGGCCTGATAGTCGGTGGACAATATGGTGAAGGAGCATTAATTATTAATGGAAAGATCGTGGCTCACTACAATACGGTTGCGGCCTCTTATGGACTCCAGATTGGAGCTCAATCATTTGGCTACGCTATGTTCTTGATGACGGATTCAGCCTTGCAGTATCTGCAAAAAAGTTCCGGCTGGGAAGTTGGGGTTGGACCCAGTCTGGTTGTGGTCGATAAAGGTATCGCAAAAACTTTGACAACCTCGACGGCCAAAGAAGATATCTACGCTTTCTGTTTTGGTCAGAAAGGCTTAATGGCCGGACTTGGCCTCCAGGGTTCGAAGATTACAAGAATTCATCCCGACAAATAGACTGTTTTGCATAGCTCCCATAACATTTTAAGGTGGTTTCTGGTTTGTCTCTTCTGTAGCGGACTGGCACTTCCCGCCTTTGCCCTGGAACCGGAACCCCGAAAATGGAATCACCTGCCTCTTGGAATCAATTTTGCGGGGGTTGGCTATGTCTATGCTGAAGCCGACATCTTTGCCGACCCCGCCCTCTTGCTCGAAGATGTAGAGATGGAGTTACATACCTGGGCCGCCAAATATATTCGGACTTTCGAATTGTTTGACAAGTCAGCCCGTTTTGACCTGACCCAAGCATATCAAGAAGGGAGCTGGACAGGGTTGTTGAATGGTGTTTCAGCCTCCGCTTCAAGAAAAGGTTGGTCAGACACTTTCGTGCGCCTTGCTGTAAATCTATACGGTGCGCCACCTTTAAGTGGCAAAGAGTTTGCGGCTTATCGCTCTAACTTAAAGAGTGAAACTATCGTTGGGATGGCCCTGACAGTGCGCTTACCTACCGGTAAGTATATGAAAGACAAACTGATTAATCTGGGTCAGAACCGCTTTGTCTTCCGACCCCAACTTGGCATCATTCATACCCGGGGAAAATGGACAACCGAAGTTACCGGTGAAGTTGCATTTTATACAGACAATGATGAGTTTTTCAATGGCAATACGCTTGAACAGAAACCGCTGTATATCATCCACAGTCACCTGATCTACACTTTTTCTCCAGGACTCTGGGTCGGCGCGAGTGTCGGCTATGACTATGGCGGGGAAAATAGTATCAATGGGGTAGATAAAGACAACACAACACAGGAAATTGGCTGGGCGTTCAGCTTTGGCTACCCAATAAATCGTCATTCAGGTCTTAAACTGGCCTACATTGGTACCCGCACCCAAGAATCCACCGGTTTTGATTCCGACATGCTGACAGCAAGCCTGTCATTTTTATGGTAAATGATAAAAGGATGAAAACATCAAAAGTCGAGTTCTTCATGGTCGACTAACTATTAACGAAAAACAAAAAAGCAGAGTAACATAATAATTGTCGGGCAAAGAGCCGCCTGCAACAGCTTGCTGGCGGAAACTCCATGGGTGAAAAATTTCTTCAAAATTGATTGACCGGCCGGATTAGGGGCATTGGCAATGATGGTCAGACCGCCACCGGCTACGGCTCCTGACATCACTGCATATTTCAGCTCATCCGTAAATCCCGGAACCAGTGTACTCAAATAAGTGATAGCCGCATTGTCATTAAATGCGGTTAAGAGCGTCGCAACACACATCAGAGGAACTTCCTTCAGGTTGCCGAGCACCGGGGCAATCCACCATCCCTGCACTCCACCGTGAATCACCAGAGCGCCGAGAAAGAAACCGACAAGCATCGGCGCCACCAGATTGATTCTATTTTGATATTGAGAACTGACCACCGTAAAACCCAGAAAGAAAAGGAGGCCCGGAATAAAAAGCTGGGGATGATGGACATTCCATATAATCCAGGCCATAAATGTAACGTGAATACCGGTCACCCAAAATGGCACATTGTCATCACGTTTGTCCCATGTCGGATCAATAAAAGGTGTCCGCTTTTCAGGTGGAAGAATTCCGGGAACCAATTCTTGAATTTTCAGCAACTTCAATTCGGCAAAACGCTGGTCAAATGCCTCTTTCGCCAATTTCGGATCAGAGCCTTTTTCAATAATCCCTGGTAAGTAGCGGCTTTCCAGACGATTTTTTATTTCGACCATGCCCTTCTCGATCTTCTGTTCAACATTTTCCTTGATCTCCATTTCCGCAGTGACCAGAGGGCCAATCTTTTCGAACTCCAGCATCATATCCATGCGCCTCATGAATGTGCGCTGAATATAATCCTTGAGACTTCTCAGTCTATGTTCCGCTTCGAGTTTTCTCAATTCACCGCGAAAAAGCAAAAAATAGAGACTGCTTGAAAGGATGATACCCAGCACCGCCTTCCAGCCGAAATTGCCGAGCATATGGATCATTCCCCAGTCCCATGGGCCGGCCACCATCAAAACCGGTGGCGCCGCAAAATTACTCAAAGTGCCCCCCACCGAGACATTGACAAAGAGCAAACCAAGGGTTGCATATTTGAATTTTTCCGTGGGGCCCAGATCATACAACTTTTCCGCCAGCAACAGGGCGCATATCGTCATGGCGGCCGGTTCGGTAATCAGAGAGCCAAGTATCGGTCCGATTGTCAAAATAATCAGCCACCAAGCCGCCAAACTTCCTCCCATCAGATCGGCAAGGCGCCGCATGACAGACCCCGCCAACAACAATATCGGTCGGCTTGCCGCTAGAATCATTATGGTGACAACAAACAGGGCCTCGCTAAAATTCACATCATGGCTAATATAGTGCAACCACGTTTCCCGATCATAAAAACAGATAATGGCCCCGGACAGAGCGATAACCCAAAGTCCAAAAACAATTTCCACATCACCGAAAAAATGAAACAGTTTGGCACCATGGTGGATAGAATATCTTGAGACCTCTTTCCGGTCAATTTTTTTCTGGAATTCCCTTTCCCATTTATGGGCAACGGCGATGAATTTATTGGTCAAAAAGGTGTGGATGACG
>JAUVDU010000383.1 GCA_030595135.1 Deltaproteobacteria bacterium
TCAGTAAACATGACCACCGGGTTCGGCGATATTTCAATGATCTCAATGAGACGGTTTTTCTCTTCCCTGACCCGCAAAACTTCTGAACCTTCTCCCGAGGGGCTCTGTTTATTCGCAGAAATCAGCTGTTGTTGTAAGCTCCTGATTTCGGCTTCAATTTGCGCAATATTTAGATTTTGATTTTCCGTCATGACAATTCGCCTTCGGCAGTAGAGTTTATCTATTTACTTTTTCGCAACACCTCAGCCAATAGACTTATCGGATGTGCAGTCAGCCATTGGCTGTTGGCGACTACCGCTCCTTCAGTCAGTTGTAAAAGGCATCCGGGACAGCCACTGGTGACAATCTCGGCGCCACTGGTATCGGCATCGTGGGCTTTTTCGGCCAGGATTTTTCGGGAGAGTTCCTTGTGGGTCAGGCCAAAGGTGCCGCCGGCTCCACAGCAGCGTTCAGGGTGTCGCATTTCGATGAAATTTTCACCGGCGATCAGTTTAAGCAGCCAGCGGGGCTGACTGGTAATGCCTTGTCCTTTACGTAGATGGCATGGGTCATGGTACGTGATCTTTTTTTCGACCCTATTTTTTCCTATCAATTGTTCCAGTTTTTCCCGGTGACGGAAGAGAAACTCGCTGATATCCAGAATTTCACAATCTTCAGGTAGTGTCTCATATTCCTTCAGGGCGTGGCCGCAGGAGGCGCAACCGGTAACGATCTCCTTAATCTCTGAGTGTTTGCGAAAGACTTCCAGGTTACGTTGTTGCAATTCCTGGTTTGATTCCTGGTCGCCGGCTCCCCAGGTCACCATACCGCAGCAAGACAGTTCTTTCGGCACAACGCCTGAAAAACCGAGTCGTTCAAGGACATAGAGCAGGTCAAGCCCCATCTGGGGATAAAGATAACGAGTTGCGCAGCCGGGAAAATAGAGAACCGGTTTCAGAGCAGTTTCCGTTTGTTGTTTTTTTGCAGAGTTTAAATAGTCATCAAGGTGACGTCGGGGCAGGGCCGGGATTACGGTTTTATCATCAATCCCCGGCAGCGGCAGGCGGCGTACCAGGCCGCTATGACGCGGCAGGCGGCGCCAGAGGAGCCACTGCATCCAGGAGCCGGCTTTGATAAACCGGGGCAGGGAGAGAATCCGGTTTTTTAACAGTGAGAAGGCACTTTTTTTGATTGGGTTCAGACCTGATTGATCGATTTGCCGGTGTCTGGCATCGGCGATGATCTCAGTGATCTTAACCCCTTTGGAACAATTATCTTCGCACGAACAGCAGAGGAGGCAGAGGTCTACGGCCTCGAGCCATCCGGGTGTTAGCGGTTCTTCATCATCGAATCTTTCATCAAGCTGCCGTTCAATATGGTTAAGTTTGCCGCGGGCGACCATCTCTTCACGACCGGTCTGTCGGTAGATCGGGCAGACCGCCATGCAGGCGCCGCATTTAACGCATTTGTTCAACTCCTGTTGCCAGTGAGAGGGGGTAATTGTCATGGTTTGTTATTCCTGTGAATCTTTAAGTGGACTTTTTTGTTGGAAAATAGCCTCAATTTTCTTCTCTAGATCAGCTTGTTGGATGGGTTTGACTATATAGCCGTTGATTCCCATATCCAAGGCGGTTTTGACATATTCGAGCCCGTTTTCAGAGGATATGACAAGAACCGGAAGCTTTTTTAAAGAGGCTGTATTGCGGATGGTTTTGAGTAGGGTCAAGCCACTGACGACGGGCATGTGGATGTCGCTCAGTAAAAGATCCACTCGGTTTTGTTTAAGAAAAGTTATGGCCTCGGTCGCATTAGTGGCGAAAGATATCTTTTCGAAACCCATGTCATCAAGATATTTACCAAGAATTTTTCTTACCAGTTTGTTGTCGTCAACGACTAGAATGTTTTTTTCTTTATAGATACTCATGATAGGGGGTGACTCACTTTTGTCGGAAAAATTTTACCTGGGTTGAGGCGATTGTCAGGATCGAAAGCCTGTTTGATGGCCCGCATAGTGGCGATTGTGGCCGGGCTCCACTCTTTGTCGAAATAGGCCGATTTCGTATTGCCGATGCCGTGTTCACCCGAAAGGGTGCCGCCCAAATCAAGGGTGATGGCAAAGATCTCATCGATGGCCTGGTGACCTCGTCGGGCCTGATCCGGGTCATTTTTGTCGAGCATGACATTGACATGGATGTTGCCGTCACCGGCGTGACCGAAACAGACGATCGGCAGGGAAACTTTTTCCGATAATTTTTCGAGACGCTCGATAATGGTTGGGATTGCGGCTCGAGGTACCGCTATATCTTCATTAATTTTATGGGGCGCAATATTAGCAATGGCTGGTGAAAGTCGTCGTCGAGCGATCCAGAGTTGCTCTCTTTCACTCTCATTTTGGGCCTCGATCAAGAGGAGCGCGTCATCTTTAAAAAGTTCTTTAAGCTTTTGACTTTGCGCGAGGACGCCGGCGCTGGTACCGTCGATTTCGACCAAGAGCACGGTGTCAGCTTCTTCGGGCAGGGTGAAAGGCAGCCCCTCACGTACCGCGTTGATTGAGTGGTGATCGAGAAATTCAATAGTTGAGGGTGCTATCTGATTTTTGAACATGGCATTGATAGCATGGGCTGCGGCCGTCATTGAGGGAAAAGCCAGGAGCGAGGTTTTGACGGCTTCGGGTGCCGGCAACAGTTTTAAAAGGATTTTAGTGATGA
>JAUVDU010000407.1 GCA_030595135.1 Deltaproteobacteria bacterium
GGTGCTTTTTTTTCCGCTATAAATAGCTGAAGTGATTTCAAGGAGCCGGTCGTTCCTGCCTTGATTTCGACTGGAACAACATGGTTTTCATGTGCAATTAAATAGTCAACCTCGGCACTGGAACCTCTCTTCTCCCGGTTCCAGTAAAAAAGTTGCGGTTTTTCGTAAGCTGGCCGGTCATACAGAAGGTGTTGACCGATAAACTGTTCAGCCATGGCACCTTTATTTATCATAAGCAGATTGTCTACGATCTCAAGCTTGACCAAGTTTAAGCCTAAAGCTGTTGAAACCAGGCCTGTATCCAGAAAGAGGGGCTTGAAGTCTTTTTCTTTCGCTTCGGCTCCCAAAGGAATACCATTACCGGCACTATGCCGTACCCGATAAAAAATCCGGGCGAGCTCTAAAAGGTGTAAGCTGTCGGCAAGCTCTCGTGAACGCTCCTCAGGATCAATATTCACATATTTCAACTTCCCTCCCACCAGAGCCGGGAGTCGTCGAAAAACTTTACGCAACCTTTGCGGGTAGATCCGTTTACGGTACTTGCCAAAATCATCTTCATGGGTTTGTAGGATAATCTCATGCTCTCTGACCGCCTCTGTCAGCTCACCTGAATCGCGAAATCTCTTTATGGCAGCCGGCATCCCGCCGATAAGCCAAAAAAGCTTTACGTAATAGAGTAAGTTTTGGTGAATAGATTCGGGGATAGAATCAGTCAGGCTGAAGGTCGAAAGAAATTTGACAAGTCTATCTTGACCTTGAGCCAGCAGAAATTCTTCAAAATCCATAGGACCCAAATGCAGGTATTCTATGCGGCCGACCGGCATGGAGAAATCGTGTTCCACCAACAAAAATTCAAGCAGAGAACCGGCGCAGATAATATGGATATCCGGTCGCTCTTCATAGAAATAACGTAATAATGGAAGTATTTCCGGCGCGGCCTGAATTTCATCGAAGAAGAGAAGTGTTTTACCAGGGCTAATGTCAGTGTCACTGTCAACCTGTAAAAGCTCAAGAATTTTATCAATTTCCCGGCTTTTAAAAAGCTGCACTTTTTCCGGATATTTATCAAAGTTGATTTCAACCAGAGTGTCAAACTGTTGGGCAAATTCTCGCACCAGCCAGGTTTTACCAATCTGTCTGGCTCCTCGAATGATGAGCGGTCTACGACTTTCACGTATCCGCCACTCAACAAGATAATTCAAGGCCTTACGATACATGCTTACCTCTATGGTTGTTGGGAGAAGTACTTTTGGTATACTTTCAATTTTTGTTAAAAACGAACCACACCCACTATTATACACTGATCTGGTTAAAAGACAAGGGTCTTTTAACCATTCTTAGCGAAAACGATAACTTTATCCAGAAAAAGGGTGCTCTCTTGATAAATCCCCGGTGATTGGCTCTCTCGGGGGCCGGCTAGATTGAGAGTGAAAATTTGGCTATCTAATATCCATTGGTAAACCGGTTCAGGGGCTGGCTGTTTATGCAAATCAATAATCAGCAACGCCTTTCCCTGTTCGCGGGCTTTTTTGATGGTTAAAGCGGTGCCGCCGGTGGGTGTACCTCTGCAGATAATCAGGGTGCCGTCAGATTCTTTGACATTCAACTCGGTTCTGACCTGATATTTTTCAGATACTGTCTCTTTTAGAGGATAGCGCAAGTCTATCGGCCCATCTTCCGCTTTGCGACCTTTAGGGCACCAGCCGCCGACCGGTAAATTATTTTTTAGGGCCGTGTCGAGGGCGGCTCGGTCGACGCCGGTTTGACCACCGGAAATAATTTTCAGGTGATATTTTTCCATAGTTTTCCCCCTACTCCGGCGTAACCAGTACGCTTTTTTCCAGATTATGAAGTTGAACCTTGATCTCGTAGAGTTCAGAGAGGTGTTTTTGGGTCATCACTTCGAGGCCGCCGAAGGCTAGGATTTTTCTCTCTTTCATGAGCAGAAAACTTTCGGCAAAGCGTAAGGCGAGATTGACATCGTGCAGCGTGATGATGGTTGTCAGGTTATTGGCTACGGTCTCCCGGACGATTATCTCCATCACTTCGTGTTGATTTTTAAGATCGAGACTGCTGGTCGGTTCATCGAGGAGCAAGATTTCAGGTTCCTGAACCAGAGCTCGGGCAATCGCGGTTTTTTGAAGTTCGCCGCCGCTCAATTTATGCAGGGGACGGAGAGCCAGATGGTTTAAGTGAAGTTTTTCTAAAATGGCGAAAACAATCGCTTCGTCGGCGCTGCCGTTGAGCCAACGCAGATGGGGTTTGCGGCCTAACAGAAGATAGTCACTAACGGTCAGATCGCTGAGTTGCTGTTGTTGGGGAACATAGGCGATGCGCCGGGCGATCTGGCTTAAAGAGAGTTTGTTCAGATTATCATCGTCTAAAAAAATCGAGCCACCGACCGGTTTCAGGAAACCGGCCAATAATTTTATCAATGTCGATTTTCCGGCCCCATTAACGCCGAGAACGGCATGAACCCTACCTGCCGTCAATTGGCATGAAATCTTTTCCAACACCGGCCGGCCGCCATAATCAAAG
>JAUVDU010000188.1 GCA_030595135.1 Deltaproteobacteria bacterium
CTCAACTGCCGATTCCGATCTTTGTCAGCATTGGCCCGCATCTCGATTTTTGTCGACAAATCGGCGGTAACCAGGTTAGCGTACAACTTCTGCTGCCACCGGGGAAAAGTCCGGGTACGTATGCTCCAACCCCACAACAAATGCAAAAATTAAGTCGATCCCAACTTTTTTTCAAGGTTGGACTGCCTTTTGAAAAAGTATTGCTGAAAAAAATTAAAGCTCTGTCAAAACATCCTCAAATCATCGACACACAGGCTGGAATCATCCTTCAACCCATGCCTGATGGTCACTTCAACAACTCTCAAACAAACCCCCATGACCACCATCACCAGCCCACGGATCTTGATCCGCACAGCTGGCTCGATCCGCGATTAGCGCTTAAACAAGCGACCACAATATATGCCGCTTTATGCCGCATCGACCCTGAGGGCAAAGAGCTATATTCAGACAACTTAAATTCTCTAAAAGAAAAACTCCAAGCTCTGCATAAAAATCTCACCACCACTCTGGCCCCGCTCGCCGGCAGTACCATCTTTGTCTATCATCCCGCTTTCGCCTATTTTGCTAGAGCCTACAATCTGCACCAGCTCGCCGTCGAGATTGAGGGCAAAAGACCAAAAGCCAAAGAGCTGACCAAATTTATCAAAAAAGCGCGCCAAGAGGAAGCCCGAGTTATCTTTGTCCAGCCTCAGTTTGACCAAAAGAGTGCCCGAAAAATTGCTGACGAACTTAATTGTGCCGTCATCCCGCTCGACCCTCTGGCCCAAAACTACTGTGCCAATCTCAGCTATATTGGAGAAACCGTTAAAAACAACCTGAAGGCAGAGTGATGAACCGGAAACCGCCGATCATAAAAATTACCGACCTGGACTTCTCATACCATGAACATCCGGTTCTCGAAGCGGTCAACCTGGAAATTGAGAAGGGGGAGTTAGGCAGCATTGTCGGACCCAATGGCGGCGGCAAAACCACTTTATTGAAATTAATTCTCGGCCTTCTCCAACCCGATCGGGGCCGGATTGAAATTTTCGGAGAGAGCCCGGAAAAAGGCCGGCAAAAAATCGGCTATATGCCGCAGCATGCCCATCTCGACCCTCTTTTCCCGGTCTCGGTACTCAACGTTGTACTTATGGGGCAACTCGGTAAACAAAGTGGAGGTCTGTTTGGAGGCTATCCGCGTCAAGCTCTCGAAACCGCTCGCGCAGCTCTTAACGAAGTCGGTCTCAGTGATTGTGAAAAAGACTCTTTCCACCAACTTTCCGGCGGCCAGCGTCAGCGCGTCCTGATCGCCCGGGCTCTTTGTACCGAACCACAACTGCTCTTGCTCGATGAACCCACTGCCAATATCGATCCGCGCAGCGAAGAGAATCTTTATGAGACCTTGGTACGCCTAAACCGGCGTATGACAATTTTGCTGGTATCACACGACTTAGGCTTTGTTTCCCAGGTGGTTAAAAGCGTCATCTGTGTCAACCGCCAGGTAATCATTCATCCGACCAGCAACATTAACGGTACCCTGATTAAAGAGATCTATGGCGGCGATTTCAACCTGGTACGCCACGACCATCGTTGTGATAAAGACGGTCATCACCCCAACAAACCTGCGGTTTAGTTAATATTATGGATTTTTTTCACGCTTTAGCTGACCCCGACAACACCTTTTTAAAACTGGCCCTGGCTGTGGGCCTCTTATCAAGTATCGCTTTCGGGATTATCGGCACCTATGTAGTCACGCGCCGGATCAGCTACCTTGCCGGAGCGGTTTCGCATTGCGTTCTGGGGGGCATTGGTGGGGCTTTATGGCTTAAAGCAATCTTCAACCTAGAATGGCTTGATCCGGTTTACGGAGCTCTTTTGGCAGCCCTTGTGGCCGCCTTTATTGTCGGTCGTTTCGGACACAATCCCGGCCAACGGGAAGAGACTATGATCGGCGCAACCTGGGCTATCGGTATGGCTTTAGGAATTATTTTTATAGATCTGACACCCGGCTATTTCGATATTACAAGCTATCTTTTCGGCGACATCCTCCTGGTTTCGAGTCAGGATCTTAAACTCATCATTGCCCTTGATCTGATTATCATCCTTTTTGTTACAAGCTGTTATCATCAACTTCTGGCAGTCTGTTTTGATGAAGAATTTGCCCGACTCAGAGGCCTGAATGTCGAACTTTTCTATCAACTTCTCCTAGCTCTAACAGCGGTCACGGTTGTTCTCTTAATCCGGGTCGTCGGTATTGTTATGGTGGTTGCCATGCTGACTCTGCCAGCCGCCGCCGCATCACTCTATGCCAACCGTCTCTCGGGCATGATGCTACTGGCAATTTTCCTCTCCGCGATTTCAATTGTCAGCGGATTAGGTTTAAGTTACAACGCCAACCTCTCCAGCGGCCCGGTAATTATCCTTTTTGCTGGAGCCCTCTATTTTCTCATGGCAGGCTGGAAAAAACTATATAAATGAATGATACACTCGTAAAAAAGCATTTTGAGCAACAGCTAAATCTGGCTTTACAACAGATGTACGATAAAGTTTGCTCATGTGAGGATGGCCTGCTGAGCCCGGTAGCTATTGATCGCGGGATTCGCTTACTGGAAAATCTGAACTATCCGCAAACCTTAATCGAAGATTTGCCACCCGGCAGCAGCGACGTTGCCTTTCCTTGCGCCAATCCACTACCTAAAATCATTTCACTTGCCCCCCGAACAATTCTTGATTTAGGCTGCGGCACAGCTCTAGACACCCTCTTTTGCGTTTCCTCACTTCCTGAGTTACAACAAATTACGGGCCTTGATGCAAGTTCCAAACTACTTGCCAAAGGAGAAGAGCTGCTACGTCATTTTCCGGTGGAAGCTGAGAAAATCACGTTGCTCCAAGCCGACCTCAACCAATTATCCGGCTACCGGCTCGAAACTTCAGAGCTTATCCTGATGAACGGATCATTTAATTTGATCTACGACAAAATGAAATTTTTTACGGAGTTGTTTCCTTTACTGACAACCGAGGGAACTTTGTTGATCTACGATTTTATCCTGACCGAAGCCCTGCCGCCGGGATTTTCCCACGAAGTCGACAACTGGCTCTGGAATATCGGCGGAGCTTTAAATGCGGAAGAATTAGAGAAGGTTGTTAATGATGCAGGCCTTAAGATTGTCGAAATCAATGAAATTGAACGCATTGATCCGGTCGCCCGCTGTGAAATAATTATCTCTCACAAAAAAAGGGGAAATTAATCCTTGATGTATTCGTAAAAAGGCACGAGATGGCTAAGTAAAAATTTCGACAGACAAGATGATGTGGTTTTCCAGGCGCGAGACCATACATGTAGTATGTCGAGTGTCTGGAAAACCACATCATCGCAGGATATCGGAACTTTTTACGACGCCATCATCAGTTCGGCAACCAGTTGGGGCAACTCATGCAAAGAGGTAAGGCTTCGACCTTTGGGTGGGAGTGGTTGAGGTGAAATTGTCGACGATGGCCCGTAGAGGATGGTTGCCATGCCCAAACTTGCGGCCGGTTCGAGATTAACCACCATGTCATCGATCATTATCCCGTTTTCGGCAGTGCCGTTGATATCATCAAGCAGTTCCTGATAGATAACAAGTTCGGGTTTGGGTCGAAAATCAAAATAGTTGATATCGTAGACGGCGGCAAAGAGCTCATCAAGACCAAGATAGTTGAGAACTCTTTGACAATGCTCATTTGAGGCGTTGGAAAAGATATATTTTTCACCCGGCAGTTCGGCAATCATGGCGACCAGTTTTTCATCCGGTTCAAGATAGTCAGCCAAGGGCACATCATGGACAAAATCGAGATAATGATGAGGGTCGACGTCATGGTGCACCATCAAGCCGTTGAGAGTCGTACCATGCGCCTGCCAATAAGCCCGCCGCCGATGATCAACCTCAGCTGATGGGATTTTGACCACCTCTTCGAGATAACGGTTAATCAGGTGATCAACATGATCAAAGAGACCGCAATCTCGGGGATAAAGGGTGTTGTCCAGATCAAAGAGGATAAATTCAGGTTCTGACATCACTCACCCACCCCCGTCATCTGATTCCTCATCAAAATCAAGTTCACTAATCTGATCCGCCCTCATCTTATATTTTCCCTCCAGACGCCGGGCTTCAGCTTTAGGGCTGATATTTGTTCCTTCGACCAGATCCAGAGATAATTTGGCGATCAGTTCTTTGAGATAGTCAAGATGGGGACAGGGCGGCCCATGATAGTTATCATTGGTAATACAGGAAGCCAGATGGACAACGATCTGATCTTTCGTGATATTTTCCCGTTTCTTACTCATGCGAATAAGATTCGCCAGTTTACGATGGGTCGCCCGGCCGCAACAACCACCGCAAGTCATATAGAGAATACGTAAGTTTTCCTCTCCGGCATAGGCGGAGAAGGCTCCGGAACGTTCATTAAAAGCTTTTTCACAAAAATAGCCGGAACAACGCTGTTTGACAAGATGGCATTGAATAACGGCGATATAGGTTTTCCGATTGTTCATATTTTTTCCCTTACACGTCAATTACGATCAAACAATTTTACGTCGGTTAAACTGTCCCACCTGTTCTCTTATCCGATTTTCAATCACATCTTCGACACAGCTCATAAAACTCAAGACACATGGAACTTTGAGGCTGTAATAAACCTGTTTGCCGCGTTTTTCACCAACAACGACCCCGGCTTCTTTGAGCACCGAA
>JAUVDU010000396.1 GCA_030595135.1 Deltaproteobacteria bacterium
TGCCATCATTTGAATGAGCTGATCCCTCTCTGTCTGAAGTTCGCTCAATGTTTTTTCTCCCGCATGAATACGAGTGGAAATGTCAGAATATTCCTGAGATGCTTGATTCCTAGCATCAACAACTTTTTGAGCCTTTTCATATTTTTTTAAAAAGATATTATACTTTTCTATCAATCCGGCAAGGTCAGTCTGAAGCACGACTATACTTTCGTTTAACACTTTTTCCTCTGCCTTTTTCTGTGGAATATCTTTGTTCAGTTCCGCCAGTCGAGCTTTGGCATTAGTTTCACGATCCTCCGCCCGATCTGCATTTTGTAATTGCATTACTAAATAGCCACTAAGAAAGAGAAAAATGGCTACTAATAAGACAGACACCCAAAAATCCCATTGTAATTTTTTTGTATCAGGGGTCAGTAAATTCTTTGTATCAACTTCATTCATAATAAACCCAAGTCCTCTAAGTTCAATTATTATATTTCACTGCCAATCTCATTTTTCTCAAAGGATTTCAGTAGAAACCTGTCCTTTTTCAGTCAATTGATAGCAAACAACATTTTAACCACATCTTCTTTATCATTACTAGCATGACATGGTAGATAGTGCCAACTTAATTTTAAGTACCTTCATCGGGGTAGGTGTGAAATTATGACAAAGATCACGGGTATCACAGATGCGGGGATCGCGGGGTCGAACCAAGCTGATTTAAAGGGCTTAGATGGTCATTTTTCACGTAAAAATGACAGCTTTAAGAAAAAACTGATATGCCCATAGCATATCGTCACCATGTATGGTTGTGACAACATTTACGACAGTGAAAACCCCGGCCACCTGCTCCAGATTTGATCCCCGCCAGTTCACTTTATTGTAAGGCCGCAGCCAGTAAGGTCTGGGTGTAGGGGTGCTGGGGAGTCTGAAAAATGGCGGCGGCCGAACCGCTCTCGACCACTTGTCCTTGATGGAGCACCAAAACCCGGTGACAAAGTGCTCTAATGACTTTGAGGTCATGTGAGATAAAGAGATAGGAGAGTTTGTGTTTGATTTGAAGATCGCGGAGCAAGTCTATAACCTGGGCCTGAACCGAGCGATCTAATGATGAAGTTGGTTCATCGAGAACAATCAATTTAGGTTTCAAGACCAAAGCCCGGGCAATGGCGATGCGTTGGCGTTGACCACCGGAAAATTCATGCGGGTAACGGCGCATGAGAGTTTCATCTAAGCCCACCTCATTAAGAGTTTCGGCCACCAGACGTTGACGCTCTCGGACGCTGCCGATACTATGCAGATCCAAACCTTCAGCCACTATCTGACCAACCGTCATACGTGGACTCAAACTGGCGAAAGGATCCTGAAAAACCACCTGCAGGTAACGCCGCATAGAGCGTAACTGAGTCTTACTTAAAAGGGCAAGATCTTCATCTGCAAAGATGATTTCCCCTTGAGCCGAAAGCAGACGCAAAAGCGCAAAACCAAGCGTCGATTTTCCCGAACCGCTTTCACCGACAACCCCTAAACTCTCTCCTGGTCGAATCTCAAGCGAGACCCCATCGACGGCTTTTACATAATCGACGGTTTTTTGCCAAAATCCTCTCTTGATCGGAAACCAGACCTTAAGATCCTTCGCTTGCAACAGAGCCGCAGAGTTGGTCTCAGCCGAAGTCAGAGGCTGGGGCTCACCGGCCGGTTCTGCGGCCAGGAGTTTTCGGGTATAGGGGTGTTGTGGGTTACTAAATATTTGCTGACATGCACCAACCTCGACAATCTTGCCATCAGTCATGACCGCGACCCGATCCGCATGGTGCCTGACAATACCCAGATCATGGGTTATCAAGAGAATAGCCATGCCTAAACGCTCTTTGAGCTCGCTCAAAAGATTAAGTACCTGAGCCTGAACCGTAACATCAAGGGCGGTCGTCGGCTCATCGGCGATCAGAAGTTCGGGTTCATTGGCCAGAGCCATGGCGATCATCACCCGCTGCCGCTGGCCACCGGAGAGTTCATGCGGGTAGGCCTCAAGTCGCCGACCGGCATCTTCAATGCCGACCAGTTCAAGCAGCTCTTGAGACTTTGAACGTAACTCCTCCCGCCGCCATCCTCCACGATGTAAACGCAGACTTTCACTAATTTGGCGGACAATCGTATGTAACGGGTTTAACGAGGTCATGGGTTCTTGAAAGATCATGCCGATACGACCGCCGCGCAGACCCTGCATCTTCTTTTCCGTCAGGCCAAAAATATCCTGACCGGCAAAAAGAATCCGGCCGTCACCCGGATGGCTCGCCTCAGGATAAGACAAAAGCCGCAAAACAGAGTGTGCGGTTACCGATTTTCCGGAACCGCTCTCCCCGACCAAAGCCATGGTCTCACGCGGATTGATCGTCAAAGAGGCGCGATCAACCGCCAGAACCCGCTCACTTCCGCTGCCAAAAGCGACTGAAAGATCTTTTATTTCAAGTAATGGTGTCATAAAAAAGAGTCTAATGAAAAACAGACAAAACCGCAAACAAAACTTAAACTCAAACCGATTTCCTTTATAAATAGTTACTTGACAATAGGAAGCATTCTATCTATATTAAAATAATAAGAATTGGTATTTTTTAAACGTAGAACAAAAAAAATCC
>JAUVDU010000192.1 GCA_030595135.1 Deltaproteobacteria bacterium
GACTCCGCTGGCCGCCACTCTGGTCAAACGCGATCCTCTGCTTGCAGGAGTCATACCTTTTGCCAAACGAGGCTCTGAAAGTGGTATCAAAGGCCTTTTGCGGCAGGCAAGCGAGCTACGCAAACTAAATTTTGCGATGGCATATTCTCTGCACCGTTCCGCCCGAACCAGCCTGCTCTTAGCTTTAAGCAGAATCCCTTTAAGAATAGGTTTCAAAAATGCGAAACTGGCCTTTCTCTATCACCAAACCCGAATCCGACCCACAAACGTACATGATGTTTTACGCAATCTGTCTCTACTTGATCAGGATGCCCTAAAAACAGATCTACCTGACCAACTCCGCCTCTTTGCCCCTGAAAAAAAAGAGCTTGCTCCGGCTCTGCAGGCGGAACTTCCGGCTCCGGGCAGTTATGTCCTGATGGTACCCGGAAGCGCCTGGGAGACCAAAAGGTGGTCAACCGCCGGCTACCACAAGGTAACCGAATATTTGACCAAAAAAAGCTGCCCAGTAGTTTTACTAGGCAGCGACGAAGAAGTTAAAGTTTGCCGGGAAGTTGCGGGAGCCCTCAAGGTTATCAACCTGGCAGGCCGAGGCGATCTCGATACAGCGCTCTACCTGACCAAACACTCCCGCCTCATGATCTGCAACGACAGCATGGCCCTGCACATGGCCTCAGCCTGTAAAATTCCAACGGTAGCAATCTTCTGTGCCACAATTCCTGAATTCGGTTTCGGCCCCTGGCAGAACCAGGCTGTTATCGTTGAAAAAAAAGGTCTCGGTTGCCGCCCCTGCGCTCGCCACGGCAGCCGACAATGCCCAAACCAGACCCGAGCCTGTATGGATGAATTGCCGGCCACGGAGGTTATTGAGGCAATCGACATTTTAATATCACGACAATAACTGAGAACAGAGCTGGAGCAGCTCTTTCTGAGGAAAAGGTTTCTCCAGCACTTCCATAACCACAGGAAAATGTTTACTGACACGAAAACCTTCATTTATAGTACCGGTCATAATCAAAACCGGAATCTTGATTTTACGCTCCTCCATCTCGGACAAAAACTCTTCTCCTCCCATCTCCGACATTACCAGGTCAAGCACGATCAACTCGACAGAAACGGTTTTCAGGATCTCCAGCGCCTCTTTGCCATGGGCTGCCAACTCAACCTGAGCACCATGCAACTCAAGTAACACTTTAAGACTATCACGTAAAAGCTCTTCATCTTCAACGACCAGAATCTTCCGACCGTTGAGATCATGTACGGCATCCCACTCCGGCTCAGGCGGCAGACATCTGTCTATATCACCGGCAACCGGCAAGGAGATAACAAAAGAACTTCCGACACCCAGCTCTGAAGTAACCGTAATTATGCCATCGTGATTGGCTATAGTTCGGTAAGCAATCGCCAATCCCAACCCCGTACCTTTCTGGCTTGTCCACTCTTTGGTACTAAAAAAGGGGTCAAATATTTTACCCATCATGGCCGGAGCTATACCGATACCGTTATCCGACACTGCAATTTCACAGTACCAGTTACCGGAAATGAGATTAAGACGCTCGGCCAGATAACGATCGACAAATTTTGCCTTGGCGAAAATCTTTATCCGCGCATCTTCCTGATCTTCGGTAAAAGCTTCAGCTGCATTAAAAACCAGATTTAACAAGGATTGCACAATTGCGGCTTTATTAATATCAAGTTTGAGGTCACAACTATCCTCAAGACAATCAAAGGATAGTTGAGCAGGCAGAGCGGGCGGCACGAGAACCATCACCGACTCAACCAGTTCGGCGACGGTTACGATCTCGGTAACCCCTTTATCGCGACGGGAAAAAAGCAGTATCTGCCGGGTCAATTCGGCTGCCTGCAGCGAAATTTTCTTTACTTTGTCAATGTAACGGCCGGCTTTTTGCGGTGATGATTGCAATATCATCTCCAGCAACTCAATATTGCCATGCATACTGGCAAGCAAGTTATTAAAATCATGGGCAAAACCGGCCGCCAGAATACCAACCGTCTCCATTTTCTGAGATTGCAGGATAACCTCGGTTTGTCGAGCCACCTCTTTATGAAGAAACTCACTGTAAACCTCAACTTCCCGTTTCAAACGCCGTTCTTCACTGATATCATGCAGGTTACTGATATAACCAACCCGGCGACCAGCACGATAGATCTCGGAAAAATTCTGGCTGACTTCGACGTTCGCTTTTTCACCGACGTTCCGATATGAGACTACATCTTGCCAGCTGCCACGCTCGCTAAGGATAGTGAAAATATCTTGCGGCAACCCAGGCAAACCTTCCTCCTCACTACCACCCTGAAATAGAGTACCCAGCTTATCCGCTAACAACTCTCCGGTAATTTCGCTATAAGCTCGATTAACAAACAGGTAACGACCTTGTGCATCAAGCACAACCACCCCATCGGTACTCGAAGCCAACCCCGCTTTAAAAATAGCATTCTCTTGGGCAAAAAGATCAAGGCGCCGAAACATGAAAAATGAAAAGAGGGCAATTAATGAAAGCAATAATACGCACGATATAATTACTGGAAGCAGTAATCGCCAAGCCAGTTCATCAGCTTTTTCTCGAGGGGTGGCGACCATCACCGTCCATCCTGGAGCTACCATCTCCATCTCTTGAAACGTCGCCAAAAAAGCATTGTGCTGACCACCTGAAGAAATTTTCAGGGTTGTTGAAAAAGGGTTTCGATTTGCCAAAGCGGCCAGAACCAAAGGCAGATCATCTTTAGCTAACGACGACAATTGTTCATTCTTTTCAAAGAAAAGATCAGGTGTACGGCCATACGTCGGATAAAAATCCTGCAAAAGAAGCCCCGGCAAAGAGGAAAAAACCACCCTACCATGGTTATCAACCACGACTATTTCACGGCGATCTTCAATCACCAGACTCTGACAATAGGTATTAATCATAAAATCGAATTGATAAGGAACCAGCATCAGACCAATATATTCACTATCAATAACAACCCGTTTCGCAAAGATGATAATCGGCACCGGCATCACCTTACCCAATTCGGGGACATAGTACATCAAGACGGAAAGTTGCTGATGCAGTTCATCATCATCAATTTCATCCCAACGAGAGTCATCAAAATATTGCCACTCGTAAACCTCTTGCAAAGGTAGTCCCAGAGGCATAAAATCACCATCTTCACCGGTATAATAGACCTCTCCATCAGCAGCCAAGAAAGCCAGATGAAAAATTTCCGGATAGATTTCCCATAACAATTTAAAACGATGCGCGGTAAACTCTTTTATACTGCTGTCCTGATGCGGGGTAAAGTCGAGTACCGAATCGACCGTCTGCCGCACCCTCTGGAGGTAGGCCTGAAGGTTATCGGTAATTCGATCAACCACCATCTCCTGTTCACGCTCAACTTTCCCTGCAAAATAACGGCTGGCATAGTCATAAAAAAAATATCCCCCGGCAGAAAAAAGGATCAGCGCTGCTAAAACTACAAGTATAAATTTAATATAGGTTCTATTTTCCATTAAACTTTTTCAGTACCCTTCACTGACGACGAATTACTATTCAAAGATTTCAGCGCCTAAAACCAGATCTAACGGTACCTTAAGACCCAAGCGCCGGGCTGTCGCCTTGTTCAAGGCGATAACGCCCTGAGGAGGAGCCTCAATCGGGATCTCGCCCGGTGGCGCGCCAAGTAGAATCTTCTTCGCCTTTAAACCCGCGTAAAAGGCTTGGTTATAACCGCTTACCGGCAAACCAAACAGCAGCCCTTCCTCGATATATTTTTGATGAAAGGTTACTGAAGGGATATTTAATCGAGGTCGCGTCCAAGCCAGAATCTCCCGATAATCAACATAGTTGCCATCGACGTCTCTGATGGTCTGTAAATTATAGACAAATAAAACATTGCCAGGATGGTTGACCTGGTCGATCTGACTCTGATACTGCGCGAAAGTAGCAACCGGGGGCAAAAACACCCTCTCAATCTCAAAATCCCATTGCTCTAAACGTAATGATTCAAAGACTTTGCCTGATGTATAACAGTCGTCGGTCAAAAGATACAACTTTGTGAAAGGAATATCATTAACATGACAGAGCACATCCAACTTGTGGATGGCCAAGTTAAAATGGTGACGTTCAAGAACGCCGGTAATATTGCCCCCGGGAACCTGACGACAACCCTCAGCGACTAATCCATAGATTTCCGGTTCGGCATTGACCCCATAAAAAACGACCGGCAGCGAACGGCCAAAAAGATGGGTAGCGATCGTCTTAGTCGCATTATCATCACCGGTTAAAATCAGATCCGGTCTAAATTCGGCAATCTCGACCAAACAGATCTCTTTCTGCTGCACCAGCCACTCCGCCTCCGGATGCCGTTTGCTATCCATAAAATATTCTTGGCTAACCACGTTTAAACCCGACAAAGCATCCTTGATCCCCGAACCCTGCCGGGCACTCCAGAAATATTCAGAATGATAACTGTTGACCATAAAAATACGATATTCACGAGCCCCGGAATCAGTTGGAGACAACTCGACTGTAGCCGGAACGGAGCCTGAACCAACCAATAAAAAACAGAGAAGAATAATTATAAAACGCAACATAATCATATTTCGATAAAAAATCTAA
>JAUVDU010000333.1 GCA_030595135.1 Deltaproteobacteria bacterium
GAGGTGTTGGTTGAACCGCCAAAAGCCATGTCAACTGCCAAGGCGTTGTGAAAGGCTTCGTTGGTCAAAATTTGGCGCATAGTAATATTTTTTTCAACCAGATTCATGATCGCCATGCCGCTTTCTTTGGCCAAGCGAATCCGGGCCGCATCGACGGCCAGGATGGTGCCGTTACCGGGCAGGGCAATGCCTAAAGCTTCAGTCAGGCAATTCATCGAGTTTGCCGTAAACATGCCGCTGCAGGATCCCGCACCGGGACAGGCGGCATCTTCCAGTTCAGTTAGCTCTTCTTCAGTTAGTTCTCCGACCCGGAGTTTGCCTATACCTTCAAAAACGGTGATCAGGTCGATCTCTTGGCCGTTGCAAATGCCGGTGCGCATGGGGCCGCCGCTGATGACAATTGTCGGCAGGTCGAGGCGGGCACCCGCCATGATCATACCGGGGACAATTTTATCGCAATTGGGCAGCAGAACCAGGCCGTCAAAAGGGTAAGCCCGAGCCATGCTTTCAACCGAGTCGGCAATAATCTCACGGGAGGCGAGAGAATATTTCATCCCCTCGTGACCCATGGCGATGCCGTCACAGATACCGATTGTAGAAAATTCCATGGGCGTGCCGCCGGCCATGCGAATGCCGTCTTTGACCGCCGCACAGACTCGATCAAGATGAATATGGCCGGGAATGACCTCGTTGGCTGACTGGGCAACGCCGATTAAGGGGCGTTGCAGTTCAGCATCAGTATAGCCGATAGCTTTAAGCAGAGCCCGATGCGGGGCTCGTTCAAATCCTTTGGTAATTTGATCTGAGCGCATTTTCATAGGTCTATTCCTCGGTCTTTTCTTCAACTTCAGCAATCTTGACAGCATAGGCTTGGTCAAAATCACCGGTCAGAGGGGTGCGAGCTTGAGCCAGGCTGCCGTCTGCCCCAAAAAAGTCGACAACCGTAATAAATCCGAGTGGTTCAGTAAAAATGAAGCCCAGTTTGCTCTTATTCTGAGGATCATTAACCTGAGCCGACTGCCGGAAAACCTGCAGTTCACGGCCTTGGCGCAGGTCACTGCGATGACCGGCGTCGAGGAGAAAATTATTCTCTTCATCCCTTGAACTTATCCGACACCACCAGGTAGTTGACTCGACAAGACGCAGTAGCGGAACCGGGTCGTTGGGAACTAATGGTAAGAGCAGGTTACCATTCAAATCAGCCCGAAAGGTAAAGGACGCAACGTTGTCGCCGGTCTGAGCATCGATCCAAGTACAGGTATAGTATTCGTATTTACGGCCCGTTGTCGTGGTCAGAAACAAGATGAATTGAACCTCCGGCGTTGCGGAGGAGAGTTTAAGCCAAGCCTTGATTTCAGTTGCAATCTCTGAGCGCTGCTTGAGTAAGCGACCTTTCTCTAAAAGAATTTGGTCATGGCAGTCAGCAATGCGCAAAGGAAGTTTGTTTTCTAGCTCAAGGCTAAGCAGCGTTGCAATCTCGGGGTGGAGTTGACTGGTGCGCGTGGGAAAGAGCAGGGCGCGACGCCGCAACGGCGGGATCACCGGTGCGGTTTCAGTGAGCTGTTCCTCTGCACTCTCTTCCGTATTAAAGTCGCTGCTATCGGCGGTCTGCATATCTGCGGCACCTGCAGTATCGCCGGTTAAGTTGCTGTCAGCAGACTCTGACTCGGTTGCCGTCTTGGGTAAATCGGCCGTGTAGGCAAGATATTTACCGCTTTGGTAGACTTGGCTCGGTATCCAGATAGCTGGTGGAGCCAAGGGGTCAAGGGCGGCTTGCGGGTTGATAGCCCGCGTATAGACAACTCCTCTGACCTCCATGGTTTCAATTGCGTCGTTGCTTTCCGGAAAACTGTCAATCTCAAGCCGGGGCATAAAAGGTATTCGGCTGCAGCTTGAGCATAAGAGTAGCGTAAATACAATAAATAGCAGAAGAAAGAGGGTAGTTCGTTGATTAGTCACTTATTAATAACTTTAGGTAAATAAACGAAAAGCACGAAAAATATTTTTCGTGCTTTTCGTGGTTAAAAAAAATCTACATGGGGGTCTTTTCTCTATTCAACCGCTTTGACCATGTCATCCTGCTTGAATTTGCCGGCGGCCAGGGGTTCACAGATGGCTCCGTCGAGGCCGAAGAAGTCGACTACTTTGACGGTTCCTTTGAGTGCCCCTTGAGCCTGGCCCAGAGAGAGTTTGCTGTTAGGATCTTTAATCTCACTGCCTTTAGCGTAAATTCTTAAATTCTGACCCGCCTGAAGGCCGGTTAAACGTCCGGCATTAATTAATATCCGTTTGCTTTCAACTTTGATCACCCGCGCACTCCAGTCAATCATGCGGACATGATTGACGAGGCTGTTGACCACCTGCTCAGCTCCCGGAGTTGCGGGGTTGAGGTTATAGCTTTTGACCGGATAGCCGGTGGCCGTATCGATCAATTGCAGTTCAATCTGTTGGGTCGGGGCTGCGTAAGCCCCGGCATTAAAATTGGCCGCAAAATGAACCCTTTCAAGGATGATCGCCTGGGCCCCCATCTCTTTTCCCAGACGACTCAAGCGAGCGCGTGAATCTAAGCTCTGGCTGAAAAACTGTTGTGAACTGGTGTAGTGTTCAACCGCTTCACGAGGAACCAAGTTAATGCCGGGAGCCGCTGCCAGCCGCTGATAAATTTTCTGGCTGAAAGCATCATGCGGTGTTGTAGTCAGGCCGCGTTGAGGGTAGCTGATAATGAAAAGTGTTTTGCGTTTAATACCGCCAAAGGCAAAATTCTCATCCTGTGGGGTACCGAAAAATGAATCGGGGCTTGCGCCTGCGTTTGCAGCACCAAGATTAGCCTGTTCAAAGCCGCCACCCATTGCATTCATCTGGGCATTCATCGGTTGAGCTGCCGGGTAGGCACCGTAGGCTGGAGCCTGCTGCATATTGCCGGGCATCTGCTGACCATAAGCTGCTGCGGCGCCGGTTCCGCCGTAGTAGGGTTGGGCTCCGTAAGCTTGGGCTTGGGGTGCCATATTTGGGTTTTGAGCGCCATAAGCCCCGGCCGCTCCGCCATAACCGGGGTTAGCATTGGCGGCATAGTTAGTATTCGGGTTATAAGGCTGTCCGGGTTGGAAGGCGCCAGCCGTAGTGCC
>JAUVDU010000032.1 GCA_030595135.1 Deltaproteobacteria bacterium
ACAAAAAACCGGCTCCCTTGAAAAAACAGAAAACCGTCGTCAAAGAGTCGCCTCTAGCTCGACGCCGAACTGTACCCAAGAAAAAAACAGCCCCAACCAGCGACAAACTCGCCGAAATCAAGAAAAGACTGGCCCAGCAACGAGAAGAACAGAAACTTAATGATATCCGTCAGCGACTCAGACAAGCAGCGTCACCGGCCGCACGAGCTCAACAGGCAAGCCTGACCCGAACCTACCAAGTAGAGCTCGCGGCCTGGCTGATGCGTAACTGGCACCTGCCGGAACATCTTCTTAACAGCGGCCTTGAAGCGACCGTCAGTCTGACGATTGACACCTCCGGCACGCTCCTTAAACAGAGTGAAGAGAAATTATCAGGCAACCCTATTTTCGACAATGCCATGCGCCAAGCCGTGATTAACGCAACCCCATTCCCACCCTTTCCGGCCGAGCTCAACATTCCGCAGGAAGAATTTGTCATAAATTTTAACCCCAACAATTTGAAATATTGAACATCTTTGCTATAAACAGTCAAAATTTTGACCATTTCTTGTTAAATCTCATTGTTAAAGGCAGTTACAAATATGAAAAACAAAATACAATCATTTCCAAACTTAATCCTCACAACCTGCGTCCTGATACTTTTCATCGTCTGTATCTCAAGCGGATTTCCTGCTCACGTTGAGGCTCGGGTCTACCTGGAACTGGACTCCCCCAACCTGCGCCGCATCCCCCTGGCCGTAGCCCCCTTACAACCTCTATGTGGTTGCCAGACAGATGAGAAGATTGCACTTACTGGCCGGAAAATTCTGATTGACGATCTGGAGTTTTCAACCTTTTTCGAACTCTTGGATGACCCTTCAAGCTATCTTGAAAAACCGAAAAGCTGCGGCCTCTCGCAAGGAAGTTTTGATTTCCGCAACTGGTCATTAATCGGGGCCGAACTCTTGATCAAAGCCGGTTACTCTCAAAATGGTGAAAAACTGGTGGTTGAATTTCGCCTCTATGATACTCTGGCCGGCAAAATGATAGTCGGCAAACGTTACCGCGGCCGGGCTCAGAATATCCGCCTCCTCTTCCACAAATTTTCCAATCAGGTGGTCGAAAGTATTACCGGACTGCCAGGTGAATTCACTTCCAAGATAGCCTTCTGCGGACGCCAAAATAACGAGCCGGCACAAGAGTTATACACCTGTGATTACGATGGTCATAATCGCAGACAAATCACCAGAAACAAATCTATCAACATCTCACCAGCTTGGTCCTCGGATGCCAACAAACTGGTCTTCACCTCATACCGACGCGACAATCCGGATCTCTACCTGATCGACTTCATGAAAGGTAAAGAGACGCGCCTAACTGAACGCAAGGGAATCAATGCGGCAGCTGCCTGGTCAGCTGATAACCGCCACCTAACCCTTATGCAACGCTATGAAAATCACAGTGAAATCACTATCATCAAGACCTCTTCCGGAGATACCATTCTCCGTGTAACCAAAAGCAGCGCCAACCAGGCCTCTCCCTGCTGGTCTCCTGACAACAGGGAGATTGCCTTCGTCTCCGACCGTAGCGGCACCCCCCAGATCTACATCACTACGGCTCAAGGCGGACGCTGGCGGCGCCTGACCAAGAAAGAAGCCTACAATGCCGATCCGGACTGGTCAGCCCACAACGACAAAGTTGTCTTCACCTCGAAAATAGATGGCATTTTTCAGATCTGCACAATAAAGCCTGACGGAACCAACCACCGACAACTCACCTATGCCCGTAGAGACTGCGAAACCCCCAGCTGGTCTCCCAATGGCCGTCACATTATCTTTACAGAAAAAATCAACGGAATAGAACAGCTCATGGTAATGGATGACAAAGGCCGCAATCTCAAGCAATTGACCTTTGACAAACTGAAAAAAAAGGGGCCGAATTGGTCAGCTAACCGATAATTTCATCAGCATCGGAAATTAATAAGAAGTTATCCCTAAATAAAATAATCACCCAGAAATTCATCGAGAATCAAGCAAAGATGTTTAAATATGCGTTATTAGCTTGATTTTTTATCTTAAAGAAGTTATGAAACAGTATCAGACACCGTTTTAGATCTCATAAAAAGCAATTAGTTAACTTTAATTAACCCCTAAACTGCAACAAAAGGAGTCCCTTGATGAAAGCGGCAAAAGTAATACTGGCATTGGTGCTGGCTGCAAGTTTAATGTTTGCATTTACCAGTTGCACCTGTAAACCCGGAGATATAGAAGAAGAGAAAATTACTCAACCGGAAGCCATGAGTACACCATCGGCAATCTCTTCGCAGAGTGAAATAGTAAAGCCGGCAGCAGTTACCGCCGGAGTCATCATGGTTGGCAACCGTATTGTCGACATTGGCGATAAAGTCTATCCGATCTATTTTGATTTCGATAAATCCGAATTACGAAGTGACTCCCGTAACACTTTAAGTGAGCTGGCACAATGGATGAAAAACAACCCCTCGGTTGATCTCCGCATTGACGGCCACTGCGATGAACGCGGATCTAACGAGTACAATCTGGCTCTGGGCGAAACCCGGGCTGACAGCGCCAGAAAATACTTGGTTTATCTTGGAGTTTCACCTGATCGCCTGGAAACCATGAGTTACGGCGAAGAGAAACCCTCCTGCAGTTCTTCAACTGAAGATTGCTGGAGTAAAAACCGACGTGACGACTTCACAATCACCAGTAAATAAGCTATGAAATAATCCGCAGATTCCGCGGATTAACGCAGATTAAGAACGATTTGAATCTGCGCAAATCTGCGGAATCTGCGGACAACAGATTTTAACAATAAAACCAGATTATTCCGAGTTAATAATATGACATCGAACAACTGGCTCACCATATTGTTATCTGCCGCACTGCTGACCATGACAACCGGGTGCATCGGCAACGGTCAACACCGGGAACAGCAGGCTATCTATCAACGCCTGAATACGATTGAACAAGAACAAGCCGCATTGAACCGCAAAAGCACAAATGCCCAACAAAAACTCACCGCAGACACCAACATCCGCCTGGACAACCTGGAAAGAGAGCTGAAACTTTTAGGTGAAGCTGTAGAAGACAGCCTCGCCCGCCCCGAAGAGATCAAGACAACCGACAAGTTTGAGTTTGAAACGATTATTGCAAACCTCGAAGAACGCTTGCAAAACCTCGAAAAAAGCCCACCCAGAACCAAGACTGACAAGCTATCGACAAAAACCACACCAGCAACAACTCCACACCCCCAGACACCTACTCCACGGCCCAAACCTGGAGCCCGTGAAAAAGCTCTCTATGATGATGCTTTGGCCACCTTTAAACGAGGCAATACCAAGACCGCAAAAGAGAAGTTCAAAAAATTTATCACCTCATTCCCGAACAGCAGCTACAAAGTTAACGCTCTTTTCTGGATTGGTGAATGTTTTTATAAAGCGAAGGATTACGCTGAGGCGATCATTAAATATGATGAAATTATTGCTGGTTACCCACAACACCCAAAGGCTGCCAGCGCCCTACTGAAACAGGGCTTTGCCTTTCTCCAACTAGGAGATGCAACAGACGGAAAATTGATTCTTGAAAAAGTTGTCTCCAACTATCCCAAAAGCGACCAAGCCGAAATTGCTCGACGAAAATTAAAAAACATAAACTGATCGTAAGTTCGGCATACTTTATGCTTAACATTTTATACAACAGTAACAACACTACAAATAGACATAGAAGAGAAGAAGCCCCTTTAGGAAGTTGAGCACAAAAAACAATGTTCAACCAACTTCCTAAACAATTACCTAACGGTAACTAACCTCTTGGAATTAATCCAAATATGTTATTTCGCAAAAACAAAACCCTACTTGGTCTGAATATTGGCTCGGGCTACATAAAAATGGTCGAGCTCAAAGACTCGGGGTCGGTGCACACATTAAATAATTTCGGCATTGCCGCCCTGCCGGCAGATGCTATCGTTGACGGCACAATTATGGACTCAGCCGCCATCGTCAACGCTATTGTCAACCTTGCTGCCAACCTTAAAATTAAAAAGAAACGGATCTCCACATCTATTTCAGGGCACTCCGTTATAGTCAAAAAGATCACGTTACCCTTAATGGATGAAAACACAATTGAAGAAACAATCCAACAGGAAGCGACCCAACACATACCTTACGATATCAACGACGTTAATCTAGACTTCCAAATATTAGGTTCCAATCAGGACAACCCTGACAATATGGACATTGTCTTGGTCGCCGTCAAAAAAGAGACGATCAACGATTACCTGCTTCTGGTGGAAGAAGCCGGATTTGTCCCGGTAGTAGTTGATGTTGATACCTTTGCCCTGGAAAACTCTTACGAATACAACTACGAAGGGGAAGATAAAACAGTTATCGCTCTAATTGATATCGGCGCCAACCTGACCTGCATCAACATTTTACATGATGGCGTCACCTGTTTTTCTCGTAACATTACTTCCGGCAGCCGGCTTATCACCGAACAATTGCAGAAAAAATTCTCCTTAAACTATGAAAATGCCGAACTTCTCAAAATGGGCTGTTTAGAGAGCAAAAAAACGGACGGATCGACCGCTTTTTCTGCAATTAAAGAGGCCGCCTTTTCGATTGTCAATGAAATTAGTAAAGCGATTGATTTTTTCCACACATCATCTATGACCGAGAGTCGAGTGGAAAAAATTATCCTCAGTGGCGGGGGCGCAAAAACCCCTAACATTACCCAGTTGATTGCCAAAAGCACAGGTATTGAAACCGAAATCATCAATCCATTCCGCAATATTATCATTCCGGAAAAGAACTTCGACCTAGATTATATTAGGGATATTGCCCCGCTAGCTGCAGTTGCTACAGGGCTGGCACTACGCAAAGATGAGGCTGTACGCCGATGATCCAGATCAACCTTCTCCCGGTCAGAGCTGAACGACGCAAAGAGTTCATTCGCAGGCAACTTTCAATTGTAGCATTAACCCTACTTTTTACGGTTGCGGCAATAGGGTTCTTTTATTATCGAATCCAGACTCAATGCAATACGACCCACTCGACCCTGCAACGTACCAATAAAAAAATCAAGCAACTTGAGCCGATTATCAAGAAGATAGATCTATACAAACAACAGAAGGCGGAGATCAGCAAAAAAATTGCCGTCATAATTGACCTAGATCGCTACCGTTTGGCCCCGGTTGTCATTCTCTCGGATCTCAACCGACAAAGACCGGAAAAACTTTGGTTTACCAGTCTTAATAAGAAGGGCCAACGTTTAGCTATCAGCGGGGTGGCTGTAGACAATGAAACAATCGTCACGTTCCTCAATAATCTCAAGCTGGCAGCTCCACTTATAAAAGCTGATTTAACCCTATTACGTTCAAAGAAGATACAAAAATTGAAATTAAAAGAGTTCACCATTACCTGCCCTCTTGACTTAACAACATTGCCGGCGTTTCTTAAAGCTCTAGAAGACGCACCGAAAGTGACGCTTAAGGAGGATCAGAATGGCTGATTTCAATTTTGATTTTCTGCATAGCTACTCACCATTGAAAAGAGCTTTAATGCTATTCGGAATTATAGCTCTCATTACCGGGGTTTTTATATATTTTATCTATATGCCCAAACTCCAAGAGCTCAAGAAACTCGAACGGAAACTCAAGAAAGCCCAAGTAAAGCTGCACCAAACCCAACAAATTGCCAGTCAGTTGCCGAAACTTGAAGCCGAAATCGAAAAACTTAACTTGGCCTTCAAAAAAGCATTGAACAAATTACCCGACAACAAGGAAATTCCGAGCCTGCTTCTAAAAATAACAAAACTTGGGAAAGATGCTAAACTGACCTTCAACCTTTTTCAACCATTAAAGACACGCAACAAAGAGTTTTATGCTGAAGTGCCGATCGACATTGAGGTTCAGGGCAGCTATCATGCAGTCGGTCGTTTTTTCAGCCAAATCTGTACCATGCCCCGGATCATCAATATTCCGAGCTACAAACTTGGCAACTACAAACAAGTTAAGGGCGAGGATATGCTGAAAACCAGATTTCAAGCCGTAACCTATACGTTCATCGATGCTCCTCCCCCTGAAAAGGGTAAAAAGAAAAAAAAGAGAAAGAAGAAGAGATAATCTGATGATTTATTATTCAAATACAAAAAAAGTTGTCACATACCCGGTATTGATGGTTCTTACACTTATGGTGTTACTGTTCGTACCGATTGCCAACAGTCCTGCGGCAGAAAAACAATTGGATCCCGCTGCTGAAACTTTAACCCCGGAAAAACTTGCCACACTGGACATTAAAAAATCAATTTTTACGTATGATCCTATAAATCGACCGGATCCGTTTCATCCCTTTATAGATTTTACTCAAACCGAGCGATCTATCCCTACTGATCCCAGCCAGCCCCTGACCCCGCTGGAAAAGTACGCTATAAACCAGTTTAAGTTAGTCGGCATCATCCTAGCGGGTGAAAAGCAGAATTATGCTCTGGTTGAAGATCCCGAACGTGTCGGCCATACAGTCAGAGAAGGCGATAAGATCGGAGATATGAGCGGCTTGGTAAAAGAGATTAAAGTCAACGAGGTCGTCATTGAAGAACCTTATCTCGATATCTTTGACAAGCAACAATTACGAACGATTTCGTTACGACTACGTGAAATGGAAGAAGAGCTCTATCTAATGCCTATTGGCACTGAACAATCTAAATAGCTCTAAGAACGCAAATTTTAAATAATTAAATCTTCGTGCCCTTCAAGTTAATATAAAAGTTTAACCATCTAGAATTAACTCTATTGACAAGAGAGACTGGACAGTTTTAGTCTCTAATGGAGCTGGAAAATATGAATGACATCAATAAAGTAACCCGAAAGAAAAACCCGGCAGTTCTTTTGCTGGCTACGGCTTTATTGCTGACCTGCTTTTTTCCCCCCTTCGCAAATGCAGAAGGCACTGAGAATATCATCTCACTTTTGGCCACGGCTCAAGATGAGACTGTCACCTTGAGCTTCACCTGCTCAGCCAAGAAAAAGATTGACTACGAAATTTTCACTCTTGAGGCACCGCCACGGCTGGTAATCGACTTTCCTAGATCCAGCTTTATAGATAATAATGTCAATCAGATCATTCAAAATAGCGGCTATTCTCGCCTCCGTTCATCTGACGCTGAAGATAGAACCCGTATCGTAATAGATACTAACTACGCTACTCTTCCTCCATTCACTCAACTATCACGCGGCCAAGAACTCTTAGTCACGCTAAAAAAAGCAGCTTCAGGAAGCTCAAAAAACACCGCTCCGAATAAGCCCCGGAAACACAGGCCATTCAAGCAACACAACAACCCGATCACAATCGATTTCAAAGGTACCGACATCCAAAATGTCTTCCGTTTTCTCGCAGAAATAAACCACCTCAATGTTGTCATGGGTGATAACGTCAAAGGTACTGTGACATTAAGATTGAAAAAGGTTCCCTGGAAACAGGTTTTAAGTATCGTCTTGAAAACCCATCAATTGGGTATGGAACGTGAGGGGAATGTAGTACGCATTGCACCTCTGTCTGTCTTTACCAAGGAGCTAAAGGCCCGGGAAGAGAAGAAACGCGCCTTGGCTGATAGCAAGAAAGTTGAAGAAGATATTCAACCCACAATTTTAAAGATCCTCAAAGTCAACTTTGCCAATATTAATGCAGTCGCCGACAAAATCGAGAATACCATCTTAAGCGACCGAGGGTCAGTTGAAACCGATCCTCGCACTAACTCTCTTATTATCAAAGATATTCCTGCTCGCATCAGCCAAGCTCAGGCCCTGCTAAGAGAACTCGATGAACCGGTAAAACAGGTTATGATTGAGGCGAAAATTGTTAAAGTCGAAAGGGATGCAGCCCATGAATTTGGCGTACAGTGGGGTGGAGCATGGGGTAAGACGACCAATGACCGGTATTATGGAGTATCAGGTAACAATAATCTCGGTGCTACAGGCGCACCACCGGTAAACCCTGGACCCGGAACAGATATAAACAGTAACTATGCCGTTAATCTACCGGCTGACGCAATAACTGCCGGAATCGGCATGATCTTTGGCAAAATTGATAAATATAACCTTAGTGTGCAACTCTCAGCCATGCAGGAAGATGGAACCGCCCACATTCTCTCTAACCCAAAAGTTCTGGCTCTCAATCAAAACGAAGCCATCATTGGTCAGGGCCAGCAGGTTCCTTATCAGACAACTTCTCAAGATGGAACAACAACTGAATTCCAAGATGCTGAATTAAGCCTCACGGTTACTCCGACGATTACCAATAACAATATGGTCTCTATGATTGTAAAAGTGACCAAAGATTCACTAGGCCAGCTAACTCCTGGTGGCTTTGCCATAAACACGCAAAGAGTTGAAACTTCATTACTTTTAAAGGATGGCGAAACCGCCGTTGTTGGCGGAATAATCGAAAGTGATGAAAAAGATTCAAATGATTCGGTACCGGTCGTCGGCCAGATTCCTCTGCTTGGCTGGCTTTTCAAACATGATTTTCAAAGCACCAGACAGACTGAACTAATGATTTTTATTACCCCTCAAATAATTAAGTAAGTTGTTAATGCCGATGTATATCTAAACATAGTTGACCGGAACCTGGACGATATTTTCACTTAAAAGCTCTACTCGATGACCTCGATTAACTATAATACCGAAGGCCGCACCTGTATCGCCAATGAAGTTTTTTAAACCGCGCAAGGCTGTACTCTTGACCGTAGAACTTAATTTGATTTCAATCGGGATCGGACCATTTACTCCATCCAATACGAGGTCAACCTCTGATTTATCAACCGTCCGATAGTAAGCATAATCCAACCGGGTCGCCATCGTCGCCTGTAATCCCCTAATAATCTCCTCTATTACAAAACTTTCGAAAGAGAAACCCGCCACGGGATGAATAAGTAGCGCATCAGGATCAGCGATTTTCAAAAAGCTATGCAGAAGACCTTGATCCCGAAAAAAACCTTTCTTGGCTTTTTGTACCTTTTTCAATAAATTCCTTGTGAAAGGAGGTAAGTTTCGCCAGAGAAATGTCTGGTGAATTATATCCAGATAATCTTTGATTGTCGTAACGCTCACTCCAAGTGCCCGCGCCATCTCACTCATATTGAGCTGATGCCCGGAAAACTGAGCCAGCAGCAACAGAAAGCGCCTGAAACTGTGCATATCGAGCCGCGGGAAAAACATGCGAATATCCCTCCCGACATAACTCATAATGTAATTTTCCTGCCACTGATTGTAAAAAAGAGGGTTGTTTTCACTTTCAATAAGCGGCTCAGGAAACCCCCCTTTAAACCAGACCTGCATACTTTCCAGCAGGCTTAAATGTGGGTTTAGTCCCATGAAATCGACAACCTCAGCCTGGTTACTTATAAGCAATGAATAGAGCTCGGGAATTCCACTCTCATAATATTCACACTGTTTAAAAGGCCACATCTCAACAATTGCAATACGACCAGCAAGGCTATCAGTAACCCCTCTGAATATCTCAGGAGAACTCGAACCAGTCAGAATAAAACGCCCTTTTTTCTGACGATCACTGTCTATAATCCCTCTCAGCACCTGGAAAATTGCTGGGTATTGTTGCGCCTCATCGATAATCACATTCTCCGGATTAAGATTGAAAAATGCCAGCGGATCATCACTTATCAACTGATAATCAGAGGGGTTCTCAAGATCATAATAACGCCACTCAGGACGTAGTTGACGTACCATAGTTGACTTGCCACATTGCCGTGGCCCAACGATGACAACAACCGGAAACATTTCCAGCAGCAAATCAATCTTATCCTCTAAAACTCTTCTCTTACCCATGATATTTACACTCTACACATAAAAACAATGGTTGTCAAGCAGACAAGAAAAAGGTTCCCAACTTCAATCTGGAAGCTGGGAACCTTTTTCTTGAATCAGTACTGGTGTTTGCGACGGCGTGAAAGAGTCGCTGAAAAAAGCAAAACAGAACCAGTTACGAAAGAGAGTCAACAGAGATTTATAATTGTAAATGCAGACCGGGAATACAGTGGCTCAGAGCAAAATCTCACGTAGCGATTTGACAATTTAATTTACACTGTTTACAGCCGTGGTAATAGCGTGGACCATATTTTCTACCTGGTGGACCCCTGGGTCTTTTTCTCAGCCATTAATAATGAAAATAACAACTTTTTTCTCAGGGACGAGCCTTTTGAGCTGTCGATTCTCTGGCAACT
>JAUVDU010000116.1 GCA_030595135.1 Deltaproteobacteria bacterium
ATTCATGGCACTGGTAAGCCAACTGATCCCTAAAGCCAAAAAAACAAGACAACAATAATAATAGATTACCTGCAGGGCAAAAAAAGTGACGGGAACCCCATTGGCAAGTAACATTATTAATAATAATGCTAAAAAAACCAAATGGTTAACCATGGACGAGACAATTTTTACAACCGGCAATATCTGTGAAGGAATGTTAATCTTTTTTATCAAATGCGGATTACTAACTATCACTCCGGTCGATTCAGCCACGATTTCACTGAAAGAGAACCACGCCGCCATCCCGGCCGTTAACCAGATCGTAAAAGGAACATCCGCAACCGGCTGGGCCTTCAAACCAAAACCAAAGACAAACCAAAAGATAAAAATCAGAGCTAACGGGTGAATTACCGTCCATAACAGACCAACTCTGGAGCCGACATATTTCTGCAACAGATCCCGCCGAGCCATTTCCCAGATCAACTGGCGACGGTCGAAAAGCAGAAGGATAAACTCGATAAAGGCCCGGTAAAGCCCTCTTAACCTTATTATCATCGCTTAAGTTATTTTAACCATTAAAGACGTGTCCGGGCAAGATTATCCGACAAGGTTCGGGTTATAGTCGGCCAATCGTTTGCCGTCATTGAAAAGTATGTTTCTCGCTCTTGGATATCACTATAGTCCAATGGGCTGTATTGCTCTACTATAGCGTCATAGTTATTTTTCAGAAGCCGGGAATGACAATCCAGGCCCGTGACAAAGCAGAGCCCGGCAGGATAGGTCGGCACCGTAAAGATTGAGAGATCAGGTCGCTCCTGCTTGAGGCAGGGGATAATTTTCCAGACATCTCCACTCCAAAAAATTGTCTTTCGTTGACGCTCCGACGTCCGCCGATCAAGCGGCAAACAGTCATGAATCATAATAATTGAATCGGAAGCAGCAATTTTCTCCAAATTAATAAAATCTCTGAGAACTTGTTCAAAAACATGCAGGCCATCTATAAAAGCAAGATCAAAAGAGCCGTCCAAAAGAAGTTCCAGGTCATGTGCAGCAAAAAAATCATCGCTTAAACTTTTGTGTAGCGTCACATTTGCCGGCACCGCATCAATTTTTGGTTCCGGATCAATCCCGACGATTTGCACTGATGAGTCAAAGAGCCTTAAGACCGCACCTTTCTCGACCCCGATCTCAACATATTTTTCCGGCTTCTGCAAAGCTATGAGTTTTTTGATGATTTCAATATAGCCATCTCCAGGCAGACGCACCTTGGCCAAACCCATATAACTATGGATGTAATCAGCATCGAGTGCAACCGCCCGCTCAAAAAAATCTATTGCCGAGCTTAAATCTCCAGCATGAAGACTATTATAACCCGCCGCACAGAGAGCTTCACAGGGCTCTGCGCATGAAGACTTGTCAGCCTTGCAGTCTGTCTTTATCTTTCCATTTTGCACAGATATCACTCTTTATTTAATTTACAGATGATGAACTCGTAAAAAGTCATGGGATGGCTAAGTAAAAATTTCGATAGACAAGATGTTGTGGTTCTCCAGGCGCGAGACCATACATGTAGTATGTCGAGTGTCGGGAGAACCACAACAACGCAGGATATCGGAACTTTTTACGACGCCATCACAGATGTTTTTGCTTTAACTCACAATCTTGAGCAGCACAAACAGCATCAGAATTCTGGGTTGGGCCATAATTATATAAAAATTTACGGCAAGCTCTGTATTTTGCACTGTTCCATAACGTTTCGAGATCGGAATCTAACAGGTTGCCTAAAGAAAATTTGTCCGCACAAGCTGTAACACAGGGAAAAACCTCTCCATTCCAATTGATAACCATAGCATCAAAAGGCTGCTCACACCAATAATGGAGTTTCGGATGTAACTTTAAATTATCCATAGCAACCGGAAAATCCCTTTTTTTCCGCCACTCTTCTTCGGTTCCGGTTACCCGGGATTGATCTTTTTCAACGCCCCAGACTTCCTGTTCCTTATGCTGTGAGGATTTCCACTCCTCATGACCCCAGACATCCATCAGATGAAACTCTATGGGAACCCCAATTGAAGCCGCAATCTCTTGAGCTTGTTCCTGCTCATGTTCATTAAAAGCATTTATCAGGAATTTCCAGACCAGTTCCGGTGTCGGGGAATTGAGCCGCTCTTTTACGCGCTGGAGCAGCGCCAGATTCGCAACCGCTAATTCAAAGTTGCCGCCCACCCGATACCGGCCGTAGGTCTCTTGGCTGGCGCCGTCTATAGATGCCGATATAAATGTAAGCCCGGATCTTATTACAGCTTCTGCGCTTTGCTCATCAAAGCGATAAGCTGTCAAATTGGAGTGAGTCGCGCAAGCAATACCTTTAGCCGTGGCTAAAGAAGCCATCTCTAAAAAATCTTTATTCAGAAACGGCTCCCCGTAATTATAGAGGCTGATATGTTTGGTGTAAGGAGCTATCTTGGCAAGAATAATTTTAAAATCATCCTTGCTCATAAATCCCTTGGCAAAACCTTTGCGCCGCAAACCCGTGCCGCAAAATGGACAACGTAAATTGCAGATGTTGCCCGGTTCGATAAAAAATTTCGTCGGCAACGGACAATAAAAAGATTTGTCCATCGTATTTCCCTCAAGCCGAAGAGGGGAAGACCGATTTTTAAACCAATTTGTTATGTTGTTAATTAATTCTTTCAAAGCAAACGATTACTAAACTCTGGGATAGTTACGTTATGGACACAATAGCTGAGGCCGCTTTCCAGGCAAAAATTACACTCATTTTTTCTGGTTTTAGCTTTGAGATTTTCTCTCAATTTGTCATCAAACAGGTTGCCACAATAATAATCCGGGTGATCTTTGGGCAAAAAGCAGCAGGTCAAGATATCAGCCTTTTCATCAAGAACCAATATATCATACTGTGGACACCGGTAATTTGACGGCATCATCTTGATCTTTTGCACCATATCCGCCAGCACAATACTCTCGGCCACAGATCTCATTTCAGCAACGCTTAACTTGTTAAGCAGGTAATTTTTTGCCTTATCATAATCTGCAATAAAGGCATAATAAGGAACAAAATCCGCACCAATATTTTTGGCGAACTCTTTAGCTAAAATTATCTCATCGAGATTAAACTGATAAATATGAAAAAAAATTTTGACCTTATTCCGATAGCCGACCTTTTTCAGATTTTCAGCAAATTTAGCTATATTTTTTTTTATCTTTTCGAACCTGAAGCCGTGAACTCGATCATAAGATGATTGGGAAAAACCGGACATTGAGAAGCTGATTTCCTGGAGTTTTTTCACCGCTTTTGCCTTAAACTCTTTATAGACGGAAGCATTGGAACTTAAGGCAAAATTAATCTCTCTTTTATTTATATATTCTATTATCTTATCAAGATCCTGGTGTAAAAAGGGTTCGCCCCAGTTGTATAAAAAAACAGAACTCCGGTTATCTATCAACTTTTCTTCAACTAATTTATCGATTGATTTTTTAAACAGGTCGACACTGATCAAGCCGCCTTGCGGCAACCTTCCGGTCCCGGTTACACAAAAAGGGCACCTTGCATTGCAGATGCCGCTTATCTCAAAATAGACCTCTTTATAGGTTGTTTGAGTCATCACTCTGAGATCTTTTTCAGATAACCATTCGGGTTGTAGGTAAGTAGATAACGCTCACACTGATGATCGATAACAAAACGTTTATCGTCGGCAATAAATTCTCTGATCGCGGGTAATGGTCCCGGCCCACCCATAACATCACCGAGCAGGGTACCGGAAGCAAAAAGGTCTACAATTCCATCTTCAACAATAAAGTAAGAATCCTTACTTACAAGGTCAGCATAGCTGCGCAAGTCAGCCAATACCATCGGGGCTGTGTGATCGGCATCGTGGATGATCATCACTTTTTCATCACTACATTCCCGATAAACCTGTTCAATAATTTCGGGATCTTGCGTCGAACCGGTCAACTTGGCAATACGAGGATGGACAGCCTTGAACTGAGAGTGGTCGATATCAATTGAGAGAACCCGGCCATGACCAATGTTTTCTAAAAGTTGGGCCAGGTAGAGAGTGCTCCCCCCTTTAAATGAACCCATCTCAATTATCCGGTCGGGTTTTATTTTAAAGATCAACTCTTGGTATAGCCAAAGATCAAGAACATTTTTCAGGGTGGGCAAACCCATCCAGGTAACTTGGTCGAAAACCACCTGACGTTGGTGGTAATCCAGCCAGCCGGCCAAGCTCTGCTCATTCAAAGAGCTATATTCGCTATCTGAAATCAGGGCTTTTGTAGATAAATTTTTCTCTGTGTCCATTTTAAATTCCATGGTAACTATTCAACTTTGAGGGCTCGGTTAAAAGGCAAAAGCAGGTGTCCGCAACGATAACACAGCCACTCTCGCCAACGACGACGGAAAGGTTTTTCCAATTGTCTGGCAACAACTACCGAATCCTGCCAAGTGCCGCTATCATCCTGCCAGCCGGTTGGCTGACGATTGGTGTAAACATCCAGCACCTCAAGGCCGACATAGTCCATCAGAGCTCGCATCCCGTCACTATAAAAACGCCAACAGTCGACCGGATAACGATGCTCCGGCCCACTTGACGGCGCAATCAGACAACACAAACCCCCAGGTTTTAAAACCCGACTTACCTCCAAAGCAGTTAACCAAAAAAATTCGATGTGCTCAAAGGCTTGTCCGGAGATCATCACATCTATTGAATTACTAGACAAAGACCGCCAGCAATAGGGATCGGCCAGCACGATATCAACATTCGGCCCGGCACTGACATCAAGCCCCATGTAACGCCAGGGATGACGCTCAAAGAGAGGGCGGTAGGAACCATTGACATCATAGCTGCCGAGATCGGCAATCACCAAGGCTTGATTTTGCTTCTCAACTAAAAACTGATCCCGAAAACGGGTCATATGTAAAAGGGAACTCTCGTGCATTTCAACTCACAACACGGCGGCAAAATGGAGACGCAAACGGCGACTGCCGGTAAGCAGGATAAAATCGAGAAAGAGCCGTATCATTAAACTGGAACCTCAGTACCAGAGACCGGCTGACGCAAAATCTGATAAGGGGCTAATAAGCCCTGACAACGAGCCAGGGCCATAGTTCCGGGATGAACTTGGGCGACCATTTCGCCGTTCTCTTTCTGCAATGAAAGTATGGTGGTCGTAAAATCATCCATGCCGGGAGTTATAACCTCGATTTTTGCGCCTGTTCGCAAGCGGTCTTTGACGTTGAGACGAACCAAGCAACTCTGAGTTGCTGAATCATGACCAACTACCTCTAAAACCAGAGCGCAGAAAAGATAGTTTCGTAAATAGGCGGAATTCTCATGGTACTGGAGATTTTGAGATTGGCCCTGGCCGTCGATGAATCCTTCAGTATAGCGTCTATGACTGACCCGGGTCAATTCATTTTTCCATTTTTCAAGCTGTTCCAGTGAAAATGGGGTTTTTGGCGAGAGGTAAAGCTGATCTAAAGCTTGACGAAAAACTCTAGTCACGACGGCAACGTAGTAGGCACTCTTCATCCGCCCTTCAATTTTAAAGGAGCAGACACCGGCGGCTTTTAACTCCGGAAGGCGGGCAATCAGGCAGAGATCTTTGGCGTTAAAGATATAACTGCCCCGCTCATCCTCTTCAAGCGCCATAAACTCTCCCGGACGCGTCTCCTCCTGCAAAACGTAGCTCCAGCGGCAAGGCTGGGCACAATCGCCGCGATTAGCGTGGCGGCCGGTGAGTACCGCACTGAGCAAACAGCGCCCGGAATAGGCCATGCACATGGCTCCATGAACAAAAACCTCACATTCCATTCCGGGTACTCGATAAACGACCTCGGCAATATCAGGCAGAGACAGTTCACGGGCCAGATTGATTCGGCTTACACCATTTTTTTGCCAGAAAGAGGCAGAGAGGTAATTGAGCGTATTGCTCTGGGTACTAAGATGGAGAGGAAGATCGGGAAGAAGTTCCCGACAAAGGGCAATG
>JAUVDU010000341.1 GCA_030595135.1 Deltaproteobacteria bacterium
CTTACCGTTGACCTTGGCTCCGCTGCAGTGATCTCCTATATTGGAGTGAATACTGTAAGCCAGATCAATCGGTGTTGAACCATTCGGCAACTCCTTAACCTCACCGGCCGGGGTAAAGACATAGACCGCCTCGGAAAAGAGATCGATCTTGACGGAATCGAGAAACTCACCGGGACTATCGACATCCTGCTGCCACTCGATCATCTGCCGCAACCAATCCATCTGCTTGCGGTCATGGTCATCAAGCTGGTAACCCTCTTTATAATGCCAATGAGCAGCGATCCCCATCTCGGCAATTTGATGCATCTCCAGAGTTCGAATCTGAAATTCAATATGACGACCATCCGGCCCGATTACCGAAGTGTGCAACGATTGATACATATTGGCTTTGGGAATACTGATAAAATCTTTGAAACGACTCGGAACCGGTCGCCAAAGTGCATGAATAATGCCCAGGACATTATAACATTCCGCCTTATCGGCAACCATAATCCGAAAGGCGATAATGTCATAAATCTGTTCAAAGGAGATATTGCGCCGCATCATCTTACGATAGATGCTATAGAGGTGTTTAAGACGCCCGGTCACTTGACCGACGATCTCGTAATGATCGAGATTACGTTGTACCAGCTTAATTATTTTATCAATAAATTCACGGCTCTCAAGCTCTTTACGGGCAACTTTCTCTTCCAGCTCACAATAGATAGCCGGCTGCAGATAACGCAATGAGTTATCCTCAAGCTCCTGTTTTATCCATGAGATTCCGAGACGGTTGGCCAGAGGCGCATAGATATCCAAAGTCTCCTGAGCAATCGCCTCCTGACGGGCCGGTTTCTGGAAATCGAGGGTTCGCATATTGTGAATGCGGTCGGCCAACTTGATCACCAAAACCCGAATATCCTTGACCATGGCGAGAATCATTTTGCGATAATTCTCGGCCTGATGTTCGCGTGAACTCTTGAATTTTATTTTGCTGATTTTGGTCAGGCCTTCGACCAGAGAGGTGATCTCATCACCAAAACGAAGGCTTAAGTCCTCGATTGAGGTCATCGGATCATCTTCGAGGGTATCATGAAGAAGTCCGGCTGCAATGCTGGCTACATCCATCTTCATCTCGGCCAGTATATTGGCGACTTCAATGGGATGAACCATATAGGGTTCACCGGAAAGGCGAACCTGATTGCGATGGGCATAAGCGCTATAGGCGTAAGCTTTGCGAATGGTATCAAAATTTGCCGCTGGATAGTAATCGGCAACTTTTTCTATAATGTCATTCGCTCTTATCATGCAGACAACTTATTTGGGAACTAGGAATTAGAAGAGTTTTCACTTCCCACTTTTCACTAGGCGAGCCTCCGGGAACCCTAAAGTCTGCACCCGGACTAAGGCGGCTTGCGGATCCGGGTTCACTTGGGGCCCGTCGAGCAGAAGCAGTGTGTGCGGCATCATCAGATCCACTTTCTGAACCTGTGGATCAAACCCGGCATCATGATACATGTTTTCCCAAGCTATCACACTGCTTTTCAGGTAGAAAGAGCCAATAACCACCGCATACCCTGACTCCCGTTTCTGCAAAAAAGGTTTATCCCCCAGCTTGCGGGCCTCGCCCATCATTGCTCGCGATTTTTGACGATCGGGATAAGGCCCCAGGTAAACCCTGTACATCGGAGTCAAGCATTTCACAATCTTGGTTTTCACGACAAAACCCGACCCTTTAAGTTGAGTGCGGAACTTCTGCAAGTCGCTTTGCAAAACATAACTTCCAACTTCAAGCACCATGTCAACCGTTGGCAAAGGAGCTGGAACGGGAACGGGAGACAAAGCCGGAGCGGAAGCCGGGGTCGAAGCGGAAAGAGTTTGTCCCTCCACCGAAACCGTCTCCGTCGGAGCTAAAGACTCTGATTGTGCTGATTCAGACGATGGCAAAGAAGCTGGCGCCACATGTTCAACCGACAAAGATGCCGGTTCCTCATTAGATACCAACTCTTTGCGAGACATTGAATCTTCGTTCGAGATTGAATTTGCGGCCGGTACAACTTTTTGCACCTCATCCACGACCGGCAGTGTATCACCGGAGTTGACTTCAACAACCGCCGCTTCGACAACCGGCCCCAGAGGAACAACCGCATTCTCATCTAATCGAGATTCGGGAGCCGAATCTGAAGCAACCTGACCGGAGACCTCTATGGGTGAACCGGAAGAAGACGCAACTCGGCTATCGACTTGCGGAAGACCCTCTTCTGAAACCGGAACCACAGGTTCAGGAAGAGGGGGCAACGGAGCCAAGCTGACCGGCGGACTGGCAATCGGCTCTTTCGGCATTCGGATCGGCGAAAAGGAGAGAAAATAGTAAAAACCGATCAGACCAAAGAGAAGAACCACGATTTCAAAACGCAAAAGGTTCTCCAGCCAGCTATCATGCCCCTTTTTAGCCTTACGCTTTTTCTTCATCTTCATGCTTAGCCGCAGCTACAATCTTGGCGGTTAAGTGGCTGGGCACCTCTTCATAATGAGAGAATTCCATCGTAAACATCCCGCGACCACCGGTCATTGAACGCAGATCGGGAGCATATTTCAAAACCTCTGACATTGGTACCTGAGACTTGATATGCTGGCTGTTCGCCATCGGTTCAACCCCATTGACCTTGCCCCGGCGACTATTGAGATCACCGATAATATCCCCCATATAGTCGTTGGGAACATTAATATCCATCAACATGATGGGTTCTAAAAGCACTGGTTTTGCTTCAACAACCCCCTTCTTGAAAGCCATAGAACCGGCAATTTTGAAAGCCATCTCGGAAGAGTCAACCGTATGATAAGAGCCATCAAAAAGCGAAACCTTGAGATCCACTACCGGATAGCCGGCCAGAACTCCGCCGGCCATCGCCTCCTGCACCCCTTTATCCACCGCCGGAATATATTGACGCGGAACCACACCACCAACGATTTTGTTATCAAATTCATAACCGCTGCCTTTGGGCAGAGGTTCGATTTTAAGCCAGACATCACCAAACTGCCCCCGGCCGCCGGACTGTTTCTTGTGCCGA
>JAUVDU010000044.1 GCA_030595135.1 Deltaproteobacteria bacterium
AGATATTCCGTCGTCGCTTCACACAATGCCTCAACAACCTCATCTCCACTCTCCTGATCAAAACCCATCGATTTAAGATCATCAGCCAAAAGGCGGGTCAGAAAACCCCGGTCAATTTCCATATTTTCACTCCTTAATCAATAGCAAATCGTAATAACCACAATCAATAATAAAAGTCTAAATTTACTGTTGTTCCAAATCTTTTCATGGTGTATGGTGAAAGTACCTCAGACCATAACAAAAAAAATTTAAAATACCAACCCCATTTATTGTGATTCCTTATGAAATTACAACAAAAAATACACCTCTCGATTCTTGCAGTTTTCATCCCTTTAATGATCGCTATTTTAGCGATCTCTCTAAATCTGAAAAACCAGGCTCAGGAAACCTTTTATCAAGAAGCTGAAACGGCTGCAAATTTTGTTGACTTCACCTGTCGCCAAGAGATCAGAAAGCTCGACCTGGCGATCAAGGCAGTCCTAAACGATCAATCCCTGCCCACCAGTTTTCATTATGACCTGAAAAAAAACACCCTTAAACATCGTTGCCAAGAGCTAATTGACAAGTTTGGCCTTACCCTTTTGGCCTTCTACAATACAGACGGCTCCCTCTCCTCCGTCCATAGAGCCACGCATAAACAGCAACCCCATGGAGGTGGCCAAGAAGAGGATAAAACATCATTTCTACTCACAGCTCTTCAGCCCACAAAAGTTAACCAGGAACAAAAACTTATTACTTTTGCCGACCAGCTCTTCCTCGCCTACAGAACTCCCTTAATTGTGGACGATGAAGGAGTCGTCGGTTCTTTAGGCTTCATCCTCCCCTTCCCCTCTGAAACTTTTTTTGACGATATATACTCTCACTCTTCGGCCACCATCGAAGTTGGCTTTTGGCAAGGTCGACAACTATTGGTCGGCAGCCCGGCATTAAACTCTTCACACCACTATCAACAACAGCGACCAACCAGCAAACGACGCACCCTGCGCCTGGAAGATGGCACCTCTCTGGTGGGTTTCACCTATCCACAGCTTGACTTGGCTGAAATCAGCGGCATTGTCGACCTGGTTTTTGAAATCCTGATTAACACCACCCCGGCGGAAGAGAGTGTCAATCGGGTTGTGACTATGGCCGTCGCCGCAGCTCTAGTCGTAATCTTTATTTTTTCAGCTTTCCTCTTCGGCCTCGGGCACTATATCGTCAAACCTTTAAAAAGTTTCGCCCAAGCGGCCAAAGGTGTCATTGAAAAAGGGGAGTTACCGGACTACATTCCCATGAAACGCCGCGACGAAATCGGTTATCTCTGGAGTGTCGGAGCCAAGATGGCGACCACCCTGCACCAGGAAAAACTAAAAGCTGAGGAAGCCAACCGGGCCAAATCGGAATTTCTAGCCAACATGAGTCATGAGATCCGCACCCCCTTGAATGCCATTTTGGGTTTTACCCAGATACTTCAAGATCACCCCCTGACTAAAGAAGAGAAAAAATATTTAAAATACATTCACGAATCCGGCGACCACCTGCTGCAAGTTATCAATGAAATCCTTGATATCGCCAAGATCGAAAGTGGCTCTATGGTTCTTGAACGGATTGATTTTAATATCAACCAGCTCATTGATGAGATCGCCGCCATCATTCGCGGCCGCATGAAACCCGAAATTGAATATCGGCTGCCCCGCATCCAAGGTCTGCCGATGGTCTGCGGTGACGAGTTAAAGCTTAAACAGGTGCTTATCAACCTCATCAACAATGCTAACAAATTCACCGAAAAAGGCACCATTGAGATTCAGGTTACAGTCAACGATATGGACGATAGCTCCGTGGAACTGCTCTTTTTCGTCCGTGATACCGGCAAGGGCATTCCCGCAGACAAACAGGAACTGGTTTTTAAAAGTTTCGCCCAGGAAGACTCATCGATTACCCGCAAATATGGCGGCACCGGCCTAGGCTTGACGATTTCGCAAAAATTCGTCGAGCTCATGGGCGGCCGCATGTGGCTTGAAAGTAAACCCGGGATTGGAACTACTTTCTACTTTACGGTATGCCTGGAACGCTCAACCAAGCCGCTTATCAGCACCCCGATATCCTTAAACAACCACTCAACCATTAAAAACGTAAAAATCGCCGTAGTTGACGATAACCCGCTCAATGTCATGATCATGGAGAAAATTCTGTCCCCTTACGAGGCTGAAATATCCAGTTTTTCATCAGCTTCCGAATTCATTAATCATCTCCAGGTTTCCGATTTAAAGACTTTTGATCTTATTATCAGCGACATCCAGATGCCTGAGATCTGCGGCCTCAAACTACTCACCATGATTCGCGAACAGGGATGTAAAATACCGGTCATTGCCGCCTCATCCGAAAACATCCTGAATCAAGATCTCCAAAATAACTTCGACGCCTTCATCTACAAACCGATTATCAAGAATGAGTTATTGACCGCAATCGTCAAAGTCCTGCCCCGACCTAAACCCGTAGCCGGGGTTGATACTCAAAAAGAGGAGATCGAAAAAGAGAGTGTCTATAAAAATCTGCGTATCCTCGTCGCCGAAGATAACAAGCTCAACCAGATGCTGATAAAAAAAGTTCTCAAAGATTTAAAACCGACCGCCCTGACCATTAAAGCCGACGGTCGGGCCGCCCTTGATGAAGCCTTGCAAAACCCTTACGACTTAGTCTTGATGGATCTCAATATGCCGGTCATGGACGGCCTCACCGCATCCCGGGAAATCCGCAAGCAGCTTCCGGGTCTGCCGATCTACGCCCTGACCGCCAACACCATGGCCGGCGACCAGGAGAAATGTCTTAACGCCGGCATGAACGGCTTTCTCGCCAAACCGATCAACCTTGACAAACTCAAAGAGATCCTGCAACAGCATGTTTGATGGCGACACTATCAGGAAATAACTGATTAAAACCAATGAGACAACTGATTCCCTCATCTAATATCATCAATGACCTCCTGGCGGAAAACTGGGAGCTGCGCTGGCGGGTGCTTGAAACTTTTTTTCAGACCCAGGTTTTGTTGCGCGATTTCGCCCGCTCCTCCGGCGAACATAAGCAGGCCCGCGCCTTGTGCAAAGAGATGGCGGGACGCCTCAATGGCGCCAGCGATGTCAACCTCCGACTGGTTCTGACTGCGGCCTGGTTTTTAGGAGGCAATAATTTTTTACTCCTGGCCTTAGAGGAGATCGGGGTTGATGATCCGGAGACCGGAGACCTCGAAACCATAGGCTTTAAAAAACCACTCATCAACAACCATCCGAACGTCTCTTTTTTCGACTATTTTCACTCCCTATTAAGACGCAATAAAGCGGTTGACGCGGCCACCACCGTCGCCGTCGAACTTTTCCCCGCAGATCTCTGCCTGACTTTACTCTGCGCCATCCCTGAACGGGAACCACGACTTACCGGCCTCACCCTGCTTAAAACTCGTCATCCAAAACTTTTCTTTAATGATCTCCTCCTTGAAAACAATCTCCTGCGCATTAAAGAAAAACCGGAACTTTTAGACTTTATCGGCCCCTCATTAAATCCCGAAGAGGAGACCGTCGTTACCAATCTGGCAGCAACATTGCTGACCAACAACAGCCTTGACGTAGAATACGCGATCCGTGCCGCCGGGCGCCTGAAACTTGTGAGCTGCCGCTCCCAGTTGCACAAACTCCTCGACGACACCCCCTTAGCCGCCGGAGCCCTGGCCCGCCTAGGCGATGAGGAGGGCTGTAAGAGACTGCTCAAAACCGGCAAATCGTGGCGCCGCAAAAAAAGAACCTCCGTCCTCTCCGACCTCGCCGGATGCCAAAACCCCGAAGCCTTCGAATTACTGCAAAACCGGGCTCGGCAAGGCAATCTTGATGAACGCCGGGAAGCTTTGGCCGCTCTAGGTGAAATACGAAGCCCCAAGGCTTTGCAGGCGATCCGTGAGTTGCTCAACAAAACCAACAAAAAAGAGGAGCTTAACCTGCTTTTACAGACCCTGGCAGGAGAATCCTGGCCGGGTGAAAACCGGGAGGCCGCCAATCAACTGGCCCAATGGTCGGAAAACATTGAACTCTATCCGAGGCTTCTCAAAGCCTTGGCAAGCTTAGGTTACGGTAAAAATTGGGCCGACATTTTAGATAATATAATCAGCCCCGTCCTCAAGCCGCACTACCGGGAGATCGCCCTCTTCATGTGTCGATTTGCCGAATCTCCCAAAGTCCGGCAAAAACTGCTTGATCTTTTAGACGATATTGACTGGTCTTTCTCTTACCGCCTGCTCAACCTTTTATCACCCCAATTTAAAAGCGCCGATGTCCCCCTCCTCTTGGCTCTGCTCAAGGAACGTGAAGAGCTTCGCGCCCTGACCATCAAGGAACGTCTGACTAAAGGCCGGGATCTGGAAAGAATGACCGATGCCCTGGCGGAATTCTTTCAGCAACATGCCGAGATTGCCAACCTGACCATTGAAAAACTGCTGACCAACGTCATCATCGGCATTCAGCCCTCAGGCGAAGAACTTTTTGCGGACATCAAAAAGCAACCGGCCCAATTGATCGAGCTCCTTCTCGGCCCCGGCAGCGATCACGATGCGGCGACCCGTGATTTCCCTTTACTGATGGCCATGCATCTGCTCTCTGAAATCGAGGTTGACGGCAGTGATTGTTTTGCGATAGTAGTACACAGAACCCGGCGCTACAGCGGTTTTTTTCGCCAAAGCATTATCAGCGCTCTCAACCTCCTGCTGGATAAGGAAAATGAGCTCGACAATTTTCAAAGCCTGCCGACCTTAAACAAGATTATTGACTTTATCCGAGGACGAGATCATTATGATGAACTTCGACAAAAAATCCTTGCTCGAATCATCCGAATCACACGCAACACCAGAGAACTTAAAGTCTACAATGAAGCCTCTCAAACTCGGGAGCTCAGGATTTTCAAGGTAAAAAAACTCTAATGCGGGAACAAGCACCGCAACCCAAAACTTATTTTAAGGGCTCGCAAATAAGTGCTCTTATCAGAACATTTTCTGATTTTTAAATCTTTTTTTGTGCAGAAAATAACCTGCAAGGCACTAATGGCTAAAACAGTCTCCATATTCTTCAACAATGTCAACCTGCAGGTCTACAGCCAGGATGAAGAGAGCGGGCGAATCGAGTCCGTCTACCTCGACGATATTTCGACTACGGTCGAAATTAACACACCTAAAGGCCTGGAAGATATCCACCTGGTGCCCGCCATGATCTGCTATGCTGATCGTATCTATTGCGGCCAGGAGGTCTTCACTCATAAAAAATTCAACTCCCCGGCAACGTTCAAATATATGAAGCAGTATATGGGTAAAGGACAATACCTGCCCCGGATTATCGGCGATCAAGAGATCAGCACCTTTCAAGCCGCTTCCGACCTGCTCATCAATATCATCGACCGTATCCATGAGCTCTATGGCAAAGATCAAGTGGCGATGATCGTCTTTGTTGTCCAACCCCTCAAATTTTCAATTTTTGCTTCAATCATCGAAGAGTTCTGCCTGCGTATCGGCCTGATCAATCACAAAATTGTCGACGAGGCGGTTTGTGCTCTTTTAGCTTACGATCTTGCCAACCAGATAGACCAGCACCTGGTCTATCTTCTTTTTGGTTACACAACCATTGATCTCTATCTGATCAAAATTGTCGAGAGTAACCGTGAACCTCGACTCCAGAGTGTAATTATCTGCAGCATGCACAAAAACTATGGTGGTGCCGATATCGACAGAGTGATCCAAAACTACTTTGCCGAAACCGCTCCTTTCAACATGAAAAAAGCCCGTGAAATCAGGGGGAAACTTAACTTTAAACCACAGTATCAGGAGACCCTTAACGGAGTAGAGCTCCGCCTTTCACGTAAGGATCTCTATAAAATGCTCGACCAAAAAGGCTACGGTGAAGAGCTTAAAATTATTTTGCGTGATCTCTTTGATCTCGCTTCCGGCTTTGGGGTCACTCATGAAAACATAAACTACGTTCTAGGCAGCGGTTTAAGTATGCCGACCCCCTACTACAAAGACATTTTAAAGAATTTTTTCGGGCCCAAACTCTTAAGTCACAAGGCCCACGAAGCCATCCCGGTCGGAGCTTTGCGTTACTTGAAAAAAGGTGGACTTCAGGCGACAATCAAAGCCAATTACGCGATCCGCAGCCGCACCGCTAAAGGCGATGGCTACCGCTACGACATTATTGTTCCGAAAGGCACCCCCTACCCGACCCAGCACGGCATCACCAGTATTGTTGCCAATGGTTTTTTTGTCGGTCAGCTCGAGGTTGAGCTTGACATTTTCCGTATGGATCGTCCCGAGAGCAGCAGTGACCGGGAGATTGTCATTGATGATGCTGGCCGCATGCAGTTGGAAGAGAATTTAGGGGACGAACAACAATCATTCATTAATGAAGCCCGCCCGGAAATTATTCCTCTCGACCCGCCCGCTTTAGACAATGAACAACGTTTAGAAATTACTTTTGATATCAGTTTAAACTGTGACCTGCTGATTACGGTCAAAGATCTACGCCGTAATCAGACCATCTGGAAACGAAAAAAATCGGTACGCCTGGAATGATGGAATAATGGAATAATGGAATGAATCAACAAACAGATAAATCCAACAAAACCACTGAAAAAGAGTCGCCAATTCACATTCGGATTACGGAAAGCGGGGAAATCTGCGCCTGGGGTCTTAATCAAAGTGGAGAAGAGCAGATTTTCAGCTTGACCGGCAACCTTGATTTGATTAATAAATGTAAAGCTATGTCATATAACTTATGCGGTTAATTTAGGAAAAAAAACCATGACTTTTCTTGATCGTTTCAACACCACCATCCGCAGCAACCATTCACTGATCAACGTAGTCACTTACGAAGAAGCCCGTTTTCTGTCGATGATAGTCGAATCTCCACTTTTCAAGGATAAAAATATCATTGTCTGGGATCTGGGGGACGGTTTCAACTCGGTCAAGGGAGAGATGATCGGGATCAAGAATAAGGATCGAGCTGATCCCATCAATTGCCTTCAGGAGATCAAGAAATTCAAGGGCAACGCCATCTTTATCCTGCGCGATTTTCACCTGCATTTCCGTGAAAGCATTATATTGCGCTCGTTAAGAAATCTCAACCACGATCTCCAGTTCACAAAAAAAACCATCGTGTTGACCACCCCAAGTCCGACACTACCGCTTGAATTGCGTGAAGATATTTGCCAAATCGAACTTGAGCTGCCCGGCTATGCTGAAATTGAGAAGGCGCTCGACAGCGTCGTCGTCAGTGCAGCTCAGGGAAAACCACCAACCCCGCAGCTTAAGGAGAAAATTGTCGAGTCGACTCTCGGGCTCTCAATGGTTAATATCAATAATCTTTTTTCGAAAATCATCATCACCCACGGCTCCATCGATGAACGCGCCATTGACATCATTCTTCAGGAAAAACGCGGCATCATCAAAAAAGGTGAAATTCTTGAGTTTTTCCCGGTTCAAGAGAGCCTTAACGATATCGGCGGCCTTGACAATCTCAAAGCCTGGTTACGTAAACGGAGTCAGGTCTTCACCCGCAAAGCTAAAGATTACGGCCTGCCGGCGCCCAAAGGAATTCTGATCATCGGCATTCAGGGAACCGGCAAGAGTCTGGCCGCCAAAGCCACGGCCGGACTCTGGAAGCTGCCCCTGCTGCGCATGGATCTGGGCAAAGTTTTCGGCAGCCTGCTGGGTGAGTCGGAACATAACCTGCGCCAGGCTATTCACTTGGCCGAAACTATTTCACCTTGCATTCTTTGGATTGACGAACTCGAAAAAGCCTTCGCCGGAAGTTCCGGTGCGGCCGGCGATGGTGGCACCTCGGCTCGAATCCTAGGAACCTTTCTCACCTGGATGCAGGAAAAAACTAAACCGGTCTTTATTATTGCCACCGGCAACGATGTCACCCAGCTGCCACCGGAACTGATGCGTAAAGGACGTTTTGATGAAATCTTTTTTGTCGACCTGCCTTCAACTTCGGAACGGCAGGCGATTTTCAAGGTACTCCTTGAAAAGGTTCGTCCCGTCATCCGCCAGTTCAATCTTGAAAAACTGGCGGACGCAACCACTGATTACAGCGGGGCCGAAATCGAACAGATTATTTATGATGCCATGTTCAACGCTTTTGACGATGACCAGCGTGATTTTACCGAAGCCGACGTCCTTGCCAGCGTTGATGAAATCATCCCGATATCACGTTTGATGAGCGAAAAAATCGACGCCTTGAAAGCCTGGGCCTCCCAAAGAACCCGTAAAGCCAACAGTGAATCATAGGAGAGTAGTCATGTCCCACTTTACCAAGATCAAAAGCAAGATTGCCGACAAGGTTTTTCTTAAAAAAGCAATCAGTGATATGGAACTTGAGTATCTGGAAGGTAAATTAAAAGCCAAGGGTTGGCTCTGGAAAAAGGAGAAAGCCGACATCATCATTCCCACCAAAAGCGGCTGCGATATCGGATTTCGTTTTAATGGCGAAACCTATGATGTAGTCGCCGACTGGGACTCTATTCAGGACGTTGACCAAACCACGTTCATGAACACTTTAAATCAGCGCTATGCCTACAATGTCGTCAAAGACACCCTGGCTCAGCAAGGTTTCCTTCTCACCGACGAAGAGAACAAAGCCGGCACCATCAATATGACCTTAAGCCGGACACGTTAAAATCTTACAAGAGACCACTGCAAACAACTACCTGGAGATAAACAGATCATGGAAAAAATCAATATATCAATTGGCGCAGATGGTGCCGTGGAGTTACAACTGGCCGGTTTTGAGGGTGGCAAGTGTCTGGATGTAACAAAAACCCTGGAAACTCTGCTCGGCAATGAAATTGTTGAACGTGAGTTGACGAGTGAATACTATGCGACGGAAGAGGTCAAGCAGAAAGAAAAAATCTCCGACTCCTGAGAAAAAATTGGCTGCCGCTCAATAAAAACTTGACAATTTGAAACTGTCGACTTTATTCAATATAGGAGCCCGAAGAAGTTAATTAGCTTGCACCAACGCATAAACATATTGAAAACCATAGAAACGTGAAAGTTCACATAGCTCCC
>JAUVDU010000397.1 GCA_030595135.1 Deltaproteobacteria bacterium
TTCCTTAACCAGGGCAAGAGTGGTCATCGAACCAAAGAGTGGTTTGCCGACGAAACACTGCTCGAACTAATCGTCAATATTGATTTTCGCGTAACCTCGACCGGTCTCTATTCGGATGTCATTCTGCCGGCCGCGACCTAGTATGAAAAATTCGATATTGAAACCACGCCGATGCACCCCTACCTCCAAGCCCAAAGTGCATGTATCCAACCCCTGTATGAGTCACGAACCGATTTTGATATTTTCAAGGATCTGACTAGACGCCTGCAGGATGAGTCTAAAAAACTGGTGGCCAGTGGTGAATGGAATGGGAAATGGAACGATACGGAGAAGAAACAGGTCATCGATTTCACCACCCTTTATGACAAATTCAGCGCCGGCGGCAAACTCGAAACCGACGTTCAAGCGGCAAAATTCATCCTTGAAAAGAGCCCGATGATGTATCCCAACCCGGATGAATATCGGCAGAACAAAAAAGCCTTCGCCCCCGAGATGCAGAAACTGATCGAAGGAAAACTTTTTACCGGTGATGTCTCCGGCTACATGGACGGCCTCATCGAGCTTATCAAAGAGGCCCCGATTCCGTTCCCGGCAGCTCAATACAAACGCCCACTGGTTCCGTTTGCAGAAAACGTGGAGCAGAAACTCCCCTGGCCGGGTGGCGGCAAACTTGCCAGTGAAAAAGTCGAGGTCGCTCCCGGGGTTAAAATGCCCAAACTCTACGCCAAGAAGTTTCTCGGCATGATCGCTCCGAAAACCCTGACCGGCCGCCAGCAGTTTTACATCGATCACTCCTACTTCCTGGCTTCCCACAATGAACTACCAATCTACCAGGAACCGGAATATGACCTGCTGCCGGACGGCAAGACCCCGGCTCCACTAAAATTCAACTCTCCCCACGGCCGTTGGGGTACACATTCCACTTTCAGGGATGTCGATGTTCTGTTGCGCCTACAGCGGGGTGAGGTAATCATCATGATGGGAACCGAAGATGCCGGTACGCGAGGTATTGTCGACGGCGACGTGGTTTCGGTTTTCAACCAGTACGGCAGGATGGTCTGCAAGGTGAAGGTCTCCCCCGGCATTCGTGACGGCGAAGTCAGGGTTGAAAACGGCGGCGAGATGTTCAACTGCCGCGAAGGGTGGTTTAACCTGATCACCCCGATTCGCCCGAAACCGACCCAATCGGTCAAATATCCCGAAGAGGCGGGAGCCCCATACCATCACCTGAGATACGGCTGGAACCTCTGGGGCGTGACCGGCAGTGAATGTGACACCTCAGTCGAAGTTAAAAAACTTTAACATTAAAATGGCAAAGTAAAATGTTCAGATGCGAGGCGCCCAAAACCTGAGGAATGCGGCGTACAAATAGTACGCCGCAGTGACGAAGGTTGCCGGGCAACGAAGCAGGTGGACATTTTACGAAGCCATTATAAGGAGGATACCATGTGGGGAATGGTAATTGATCTAAATAAATGTTTGGGCTGTCAATCCTGCACTATCGCCTGCAAGATGTTGTGGAGCGACCGGGATGGCGCCGATCATATGTGGTTTACGATGGTTGAAACCCGGCCGGGTACCGGCTATCCGAAAAACTGGGAAGAAAAATCATTAAAAGGACAGCCCATGGCCAAGGGTGATTATGAGGCGGTGCCCCAATTCGATTATCAGAAATTGCAGAACAATCCCGGCAAAGGCATGCCGAAAGTTCTGGCCAAAATGGAAGGTGGCCCCAACTGGGACGAGGATATCGGTCAAGGGAAAACCGTCAACGATGCCTGGTTCTACTATCTGCCGATCAACTGCATGCATTGCGAGGAGCCGAAATGTATCCCCGCCTGCCCGGAAAAAGCGATCTACAAACGGGATGACGGCACCGTACTTATCGACCCCGAACTCTGCCAGGGGGCGGAAGATTGTGTTGACGCCTGCCCCTACAAACGCATTTTCATGAATAATAATACCGGCAAAGCGGAAAAATGTATCCTCTGCTATCCCCGGGTAGAAAAAGGGATGCCACCGATCTGCGTCCAGAATTGCCCCGGCAAAGCCCGCTTCTTCGGCGACCTTGACGATCCCGAAAGCCCGGTCTACGAGTTGGTAAAAAAATTCAAGGTGGCCGTACCTCTACATTCCGAATTCGGCACTAAACCGCAGATCTTCTATATCCCGCCGGTCTTTGGCCCAAATGCCATCGACAACCAGGGTGATGATCACGGGCAACGCGAAGATGCGACCTACCTGAAAAAGCAGTTCGGTTCGGCGATTGATCAAGTTAAAGCGACCATGGAAAAGGAACGCAGAAAACCAAAATCCGAGTTGATGGACGTTTTGTGCGCCTACCCGACCTGGAAGATTTAGGTCACAAAACTACAGATCTGCCCCTGCGATTGCCTGACACCACAACCGCAGGGGCATACCCCTTGCCCCAAAGTTGGAAAGGATTCTTCATCCTTCATCCTTCATCTTTCTAAAACGAGGAGATACCTTTTATGTCCAACAATCAGGATGTTGCCAGAAGCGCTATCTACAAATATCTTTCCCTGGCTATCGATTATCCGACCGGTGAGAGCGCCGAGATTCTCAGCAGTGGAACTTTATTCACTGAACTCTCC
>JAUVDU010000337.1 GCA_030595135.1 Deltaproteobacteria bacterium
CTGAGAGAAGGACTTATAGAGTTTCAATCAACGGTTGATCCCTGGATGGCTGTCCGGATAATGACTTATGTCGGTTTGCTGTATCAGGATTTAATTGCAACGGAGAAATTAGTCGCCGGGAGTAAGTTTCCGCCAGTTTTACCGGTGGTTTTGTATAATGGCGACCCTGAATGGACTGCTGCGACGGATATTAGTCAGTTGGTGGTTGAGGTGCCCGGCGGACTTTCTCGTTATGACGGGAATTATGGGGACAGCGGGAATTATGGGGACAGTATACTTAATTGCCCAAATTTACCTCACTACTGACCATTTGAGAAGTGTGACATGTTGGGGTGTTTTTGGCAATTTTGGTTGAGTTCCATGAAGTTGCTGGAATCTAGCTGGGGTCAAAATATGGAATTGATTCATCTGGGCGCGCGTAAACGGGGTCAGAGTTAAATTATCAGGCGTGGCTGGCCTGTTTCAATATGCTGCTTGCCCACTGGTTGATACTTTTGCCGCTGACCTTAGCTGCCATAGCAACGGCAGCATGAACCTCGACCGGAACCCTGAGCATGAGATTGCCAGAGTAGGGTTTTTGGGCCGGCCGGCCGGTCTCTTCGCTGATGCTGATATAGTTGTCGACCGCTTCATGGAAGGCGTTTTCAAGTTCATCGACCGTGGCCCCGTGGAAACCGACAATATCACAAATTCCAGCCAGGTGACCGACGAAGATGCGGTCTTCATCGTCAAATTCAATACGGGCTAAATAGCCCCGATATTTCATTGTGTTCATGGTTTAACTCCTGCAGGTTGTAAAAATTTGCGGGCATCTTTGACCCGGTATCTGAGCGCCGCTTTGTCGGGATGCGGTCGATGGAAATCGGCCCGGATATTGTTTAAAACAAAACTTACGGCAGAACCTTCTCGTTCGGTCTTCTTTGCGCCCAAAGTTAAAAACAGCGCCTCAATATGGCGGAATTCAAGGTTGCCGTTAACCGGGTCTGTAAAGATTGTCTGTAAGGTTTTTTTGTACTTGGCTTTCATACTTTGAATGATAACATAAAACGCTTGTATTTGCAAGCATGGAATGATTGCATTACGGTCATTCATCCCTATAAAAACAGCAAAGGCGAGATTCAGTCCGGCAAATGGTGAGTCGATTTTTATAACTCGCAGAAAAAACGCGAGCGTCTGATCTATTCTCGGACAGCCTCCTAGTGAAGAAGAGCCAAGATTTTATTGTCTGGGTAAAGTGGCAGAAGGTGTTTTAACGGTCAGGTTCACTTATCGAGATAGCAAGATAAGAATAATCGGTGCGGGATATTGGAGAAAGGGGAAAAAGATATATGAAAAAGAAAATGGTATATACTGATGAACCGATGGGTGAAATTCGTCTAATTAATGATTTTCTTCCTTCTCCGGAAGAGCTGGCCCTCAAAGATGAAACGGTGAAAATAACCATTAAAGTTGTAGATGATGACTTTTGGCAGAAACTCAATCAGGGTCACTACTTTGTCTGGATTTGGCCTTATTTCACGGCAGCTCAATAGGGTTTTTAAAATGGAATTGATTCATCTTGGTGGGGAGCGGACGGTTACCGGGTCTTGTCATCTGTTGCGGGTCAATGGGGTTAATATTCTGGTTGACTGTGGTTTGTGTCAGGGCGGAGATCGAGTGGTGGCGATGGGGGAGTGGCCGGTGCCGCCGGACAAAATCGACTTTCTGTTTTTGACGCATGCTCATATTGATCATATCGGGCGTCTGCCGGAGATTATAAGAGGTGGTTTCAGGGGTGAGATAATCACGACTGAGGCGACCTCTTTTTTATTGGGGCCGATGCTTAAAGATGCTTTGAGTTTTAGTGATTTTAAGCGGGATGAGCGCGAGCGGATTCTGGAAGAGATTGAACGTCTGACCTGGGGGTTTGAGTATGGGAAGGAGTTTGAATTAAGGAATGGAGTTCGATTTAAGTTGGGGCGGGCCGGACATATTCTGGGGTCGGCGTGGGTGCGGTTTTCGGGGGATTGTGAAACAGTTGTCTTTTCCGGCGATCTTGGCAGTCGCGAAACCCCGCTTTTGCCGGCTCCCGATATTCCGGAGCCTTGTGATTTGTTGGTTATGGAGTCAACTTATGGCGATCGGGAGCATGGTGACCGTAAGTTTCGAATTGAACGTTTGGGAGCGGTTTTAAGTCATGCTTTGGCTGATGGCGGCAAGGTTTTTATCCCGGCGTTTGCTTTAGGGCGCAGTCAGGAGCTGATTTATGAGATGGATCGGCTTTTTAGTGATGCTGAGTGGCTGGATAAATTTCCGGCCCTGGCTGGCGGACAGGTGCCGGTTTTTCTCGATTCGCCATTAGGCCTGAAGATCACCGATATTTACTCTGACTTGGGTAAATTCTGGGATCAGGAGAGTCGTGGGCTTTTGGCGAGTGGTGATCATCCGCTTGATTTTGATAATTTATATGGAGTCGATAGTTATCAGCGACATCATCGTCTGCTCGATTACCGGGGGCCGGGCGTGATTGTTGCCGGCAGCGGGATGTGCAGCGGCGGGCGGATTATTGATCATCTGAAAGAGGGTATTGGCGAGCGGCGCAATGATATTCTTTTCGTCGGTTACCAGGCGGCGGGAACGCCGGGCCGGGATATTTTAAAATATCACCGGCGGCCGGGCGCTTATGTTTATCTCGATGATAAAAAGTATGATATCCGGGCGCGGGTCCATCAATTAAGCGGCTATTCGGCCCATGCCGATTGTCATGATCTTGTGGCGTGGGTTGGGGCAATGGCGGAAAAACCGGGCAAGATTAAGCTCGTGCATGGTGATATGGAGGCACAGAAGGCGTTGGCCGGGCGGTTGGTGGATGCGGGGTTATTTTCTGATGCTAACCCGTAAATTCCGGTTACACAATCCCGATTTATTTCGTAGAATCAGGTTATGTCCCCTGAATTTACCGAGGGAAACCGGGGACATCATAGCAATTATGTTTTTTTAGTAAAATACGCGATAATATGTTATATTGAAAGAAAGTATGATTTGTGGTTTGGGCCTTGGGGAGCTGAGAGAAGGACTTATAGAGTTTCAATCAACGGTTGAT
>JAUVDU010000114.1 GCA_030595135.1 Deltaproteobacteria bacterium
GGCCAGTTTCGCATTTTTGAAACCTATTCTTAAAGGGATTCTGCTTAAAGCTAAGAGCAAGCTGGTTCGGGCGGAACGATGCAGAGAATATGCCATCGCAAAATTTAGTTTGCGTAACTGGCTTGCCTGCCGCAAAAGGCCTTTGATACCACTTTTAGAGCCTCGTTTGGCAAAAGGTATGACTCCTGCAAGCAGAGGATCACGTTTGACCAGGGTAGCTGCCAGCGGGGTTGTCATCATCCAGAGTTCAGCCTCGGGATAGAGTTTTTTTAAGCCCGCAATCAGAGGTGTCGAAAGGATGGTGTCGCCTAAGAAGCTGGTTTGGACAAGGAGTATTCTCATCGCGGTCCCCGGCGCTTGAATTCGCGATAAAAAGCCTGGGCTCGTTTTTCAACCCGGCTCCATAGTCGGTTTTCCCGTTTCAGGGATTCACGCCAAGGGCTTTGGCTATAGGTGGCGATAAAGCGTAAGCGATCCCTGGTTGTCAATCCAATCTCAAAACTTGAAAAATGCAACGCCGCCAGATCTTTGACCTGCCAGCGCTGAGGCAGTTTTTTTCGTTGCCGGACACGGTGAAGGTCGATCAGGTGCAAGGTCAGGTTGTTGGGGGTGGGGGGGGTGCCGGCTTCAAGATCGAGGAGAAAATGGCAAATGTAGAGGTCACAGTGGTTGAGGCCCAAACGGTGCATCGCTCCCGTTATCTCCGCCACCCGCCGGATAAGGGCTCGCTTGAGGGTTGGTGATGGAGGCTTTGCGGGCCAGTCTCGGCAGTAATCTTCGAGGCTTTCAGTGTCGATTAAATCCTTGGTAATAATGAATGACTGTTTATTAACCGGATTTTTTCCCCGGCGACCGTAGGCCACCAGTGGAGTTGTCGGGATTTTCAGTTTTTCAAGAAGTTTTATGGCCCGCCACTCATTTTCGGCCCCGCTGACCGGCCATTTGAAACGTAACAGACTTCTTAAGAAACGCCGCCAGCCGAGGCCGTGGTGCAGTTTGGCGAAGTAACTTTGACCATCCAGCGTAAATTGCAGCGTGCGGCGGCCATCCTTATGGCGATAGATGATACCGTCAAGGGCGAAAATTTTTGTGAAGGGGTCACTCTTGAGCCATCCCTGCCGCCAATTGTCTGGTATCTCAAGGGTTTCTGAAGTTGTCTGTTGGTTCATTTTCTTCTCGGCTGGGGTCATTGCTGGTTTAAAGGGCGCAGCCCTCCAGCTTTGACCCCGTTTATGAGGGCGAAGCGATGGTCGTGCCGTTCTCAAGGTTTATTGAAGTCGTTGTTCGCGGAATTTTTCAATTTAATTTTATTAAAGAGGCCTCCTTCTAACATAAATCTAAATTACGTGGAAACAAAATATCTTTTAATGAGTAGGCATCTATTGAAATTGTCTCTCCTATATGCTAGAGTATACACTATAAAACTGCTCTGGATAGTGTCGAGTAGTAAAGTATCTTTTAATCATGTGATTTTTTATACAATATTTTAGGTTAACTAATGACTGAAGAAATTAGAGTACGGTTTGCACCGAGTCCGACCGGTTATCTCCATATTGGTGGAGCGAGAACCGCAATTTTGAACTGGCTGTTTGCGCGTCAGAACAATGGAAAATTAATTTTACGGATAGAGGATACGGATATTGAGCGTTCAACCAGCGAGATGACTCAGGGGATTCTCGATGGTCTTGAGTGGCTCGGGATTGAGTGGGACGAAGGTCCTTTTTACCAGACCGATTTTATCAAGGAACATATAGTTGCGGCCGAGCGTCTGCTGGCTTCCGGTCACGCCTATAAATGTTTTTGTTCCAAAGAGCTACTTGAAGAGAAACGGGAGAAAGCCAAGGCCTTAAAAGATGATTTTCGTTATGATCGCACCTGTCGCGGCTTAAGCGAGGCCAAAGTTGCTGAATTCGAAGCCGCCGGGCGTCCTTATGTCATTCGATTGAAGGTGCCGGAGGGCGATGGAGCGGTTGTTTTCGATGATGCGGTCTATGGTACAATAACCAAGCGGTACCAGGATATTGAGGATTTTATCATTGTTCGGGCCAACGGTCAGCCTCTCTATCCGCTTTCAAATGTGGTTGATGATGCCCGTGATCGCATCAGTCATGTGATTCGTGGTCAGGATGGTCTTGGTAACACCCCGAAACAGATCTTGATTTATCAGGCGTTAGGTGAGAAACTGCCGGTTTTTGCCCACATGTGTTTGACTCTCGATCCCAAAAGGGCGAAGATTTCAAAACGTAAGCATGGCGAATTAGTTGCCATCCATTTTTATCGGGAGCATGGTTTTCTGCCTTGGGCCCTGGTTAACTTTCTGATGCTTCTGGGCTGGTCGACTCCTGAATCGAGAGAGTATTTTTCATATGAAGAACTGCTTGAGGAGTTCTCTTTTAAGGGCATGAATCGGGCAAATTCGGTCTTTAATGTCAACATAAACGACCCCAAATTTATCACCGATCCCAAAGCTGTTAATATGAACGCCCACTATATTAAGACTTTGCCTCTGTCAGAGCTTGAGCCCTATGTCCGGGCCGAACTGGAAAAGGCCGGTTTGTGGCAGGAGGCTTACGCGGGTGAAAAACGGGAGTGGTTTTTGGCGACAGTCGACCTTATTCGAGCCCGCTATCACCTGCTGACCGATTTTGCGACCCTCGGTCTGCCCTATTTCAGTGATGATGTTGAGGTCAGTATTGATGATAAACCCCGGCGGAGAAATCTCGAAAAATTTCCCAGTTTACGTGAATGGCTGCCGCAGTTGGCGGATCGTCTTGAAAATATGGCTGATTTCAGTGAGGCGGCGATTGAAGAAATCATGCGGGCTCTGGCCGATGAGGTGGAGGTCAAGCCCGGAGTCATTATTAATGGAGTGAGAACCGTGATTACCGGCCAGCTGGCCGGCCCCGGTTTGTTTGAGATAGTTACGACAATCGGTCGCGAACGAGTCGTTGCCCGTTTGCGTCGTACACCGCAAATTATTTAATTTAGGGGAGGGAAGTAATGAAGCAGCGCAAATTGAGCACTCGGATCCTGACGCCGGTAGTGGTTGTAACTATTCTGTTTTCAATTGCGTTGTATTTTATGGGGTCGATGACCCTAAATTGTTTGATCGAAGACTCCCTCAATGAGATGGTCGCGGCCAAGGTTGTTGATATCGGAAACCGGCAGCAGCAGATTGCTAACAAGGTTCTCTCCGAGGCCGCTCTTTTCAGTCAGGCTGAAGCCGTAGTCGAGGCATACGAAGTGGCTCACGGAGGCAATTTGACGGTGGCTGAAGACCTTGTAACCGCCGCCGCCCGGGAAAAATTGCGCGATTATTTCGCTTCCGTCGAAAAAGGTTACGTTGCAGCCTTGGGGGTTAATAATTTCAGGGTTCATTTTCATCTGCCCAGTATTCGCAGCCTTTTGCGCCTCTGGAAAACAAAGCAGAAAAGCTGTGATGATTTAAGCTCTTTTCGGGAAACGATCAAGACTATTGCCGGGTCACCCCATAAACCGTTGACCGGGATTGAGATTGGTCGCGGTGGTTTTGCGATCCGCGGCCTGGCTCCAATCATGGCTCCCGGTGGTCGTTACCTGGGTTCGGTCGAAGTTCTTTCAAGTTACACTCCGCTGGTCAAAAATTCCATTGCTAATAAAAATGAGTCGATCACTGTCTATATGAACAGTGAATTTCTGCCGATTGCCAGCCGTCTTCAGGATAGTAAGAAATATCCTCTTGCCGGGGGTAAATTTGTCCGGGTTACGAGTACCGCCGTTGACTTGAGTGAGCGTTTGATTTCGGTTGACCTGCTTGAACGCGGGAAAACCGCCGTTGTCAAAGAGTATAAGGAAGATTTTCTTTTGACCGCTTTTCCGGTCAAGGATTATCAGGATCGTCAGATCGGGGTGATGGTCTATCTCTATAATGCGAGTGAGCGTTTTGCTATGAGAGAGCAGATCAAGTGGGGGATTGCCCTTATCTCTCTGGCTCTCCTGTTCTTGATCAGTATTGTTTTAATATTAATATTGAGAACTGTAACCAAGCCGTTGGCCCAGGCTTCCGGCGGTCTCAAAGAGGCGGCTGATCAGGTGACCTCGGCTGCGCATGAAATTTCGAGTTCGAGCCAAACCCTGGCCGAAAGTTCGTCGGAACAGGCAGCCTCGGTTGAAGAGACCGGTGCGGCACTCGAAGATATTGCTTCAATGGCCCGCCAGAATGCGGATAATGCCAACTCGGCTAATGGCCTTTCTCAGGAGATGGGGCAATCGACAGCTAAGGGTAAAGATGTGATGGGACGTATGAGTGATGCGGTCAATGAGATTAAAAAATCTTCCGATGATACGGCCAAGATCATCAAAGTGATTGAAGAGATCGCTTTCCAGACCAATCTTTTGGCGCTTAATGCCGCAGTTGAGGCCGCTCGGGCCGGTGAAGCCGGAGCCGGTTTCGCGGTGGTGGCCGATGAAGTTAGAAATTTGGCTAAACGCAGTGCCGATTCAGCGGCGGAAACTTCACGTCTGATTGAAGATTCGGTCGCAAAAGCGGATCAAGGGGTTAACTTGGCGGTCGAGGTTGATACGGTTCTCGGCGAAGTTGTCGACCATGTTGCCAAAGTCCAGGCGTTGGTGGCCGAGATCGCTGCCGCTTCCGGTGAACAGTCGGAAGGTATCGGCCGGATAACCAATTCGATCGGTGAGATTGAAAAGGCGACTCAGGGAAATGCGGCAACTGCGGAAGAGACCGCTGCCGCTTCGGAAGAGTTGAATGCTCAGGCTGAAATGATGCGGGAGATGACGGCTGATATTAATCAGGTTATTGGCGGTGATTCATCGGCTTCGGTTGGAATGCAATCCTCATCAGTTAGAGGAATCGACCGATCAGCGAGGAGATTGCCTCAGGCGACAGCCAGACCGAAGGCTACCAGGAAGGCGCCAGCCCTCTCTGCTCCTGCGTCACAAAAGGCCGGGAAAACGAAAAACCCCTCAGCGGAAGAGATCATTCCATTCGATGACAACGACGATTTTGAAGATTTTTAGGTTATTAATTGATGATGTTGATGTCTACATCAACGTCAACATCAACATTTTCCAAAATAACATCGCCATGAATATGGTTCGGTTTAGCCATAAAGTTTTTTAGCTCCCAAATAACGTTCTCCTTCACTGTAGATGCAGCCGCAATATTGTTGGCGATACATCTCTTTCTCTTTTGAGAGATCAATTCCTTCACGCCAGCCTGCACGAAAATCTTCGTAATGGAACTTAACCCCGTAGCGGCGACCCAGTTCCCGGCCGAGTTCACAAATTTTTTCATGTTGTTGGAATTTGCTGTAGAGCAGGGTCGTGGTGAAAGCTTCAAATTTGCCTTTATGGGCGATTTTGGCCGCTTTCTCAAGGCGGTCATGGTAGCAGAAGAGACAGCGCTGTTCCTCACGAAAAACCGCGTTTTTTAAAAAATTGACGAGCTCGTAGCGTTCATCAACAATCAGCGGCAACTCCTCTTCCCGAGCCCATTCAGCCAGCGTGTCGCGGCGTTTTTGCCACTCCGTGTAAGGGTGGATATGATTGTAGTAAAAGGCTCGTAACTGGTGGCCTTGCCGGCGCATTCGCATGACTGGATAGATGGCGCAAGGGCCGCAACAGCAGTGTAGAAGAATCTTCATGGTAGTATCTGACGCGGGGAAACCCGCAAGTAAGTGCCTTACAGGTTATTTTCTTGTTTTTAAAACAAGAAAATAACCTGTAAGGCACTAAATTTTCAGGTTGACAGATGGGAGCTTTTCCATTAGTTAGTGACGCCTTCGGAAAATAATGGGTAATAAGTCTGTTTTTACCGAAGATCTATGGTGGGTATAGCTCAGTTGGTTAGAGCGCAGGATTGTGGCTCCTGAGGCCGAGGGTTCAAATCCCTTTACCCACCCCATTAATAATAAAACCCGAAGTAGAACCGCGCAAAGTGGTGGATCTACTTCGGGTTTTTGTTTTTGGGGCTGTAAATTACGTTTCTCTACATGGGGACGAAATTGTTGGCTTG